>NZ_AEPN01000014.1:0-90082 GCF_000185925.1 Paracoccus sp. TRP
GCTTCGCCATTTGTCAACATGACCTAGTCCTTGGATTTCTCTCTGTCCGGAAATATTCCGTGCATTCCAGCACCGTATAGTTTCGTCAGTTTGCGACTGGAATCCAGTGGGTCACACAGTTGGATCAGCCGCGCCATCGCCTGTCGCGCGGATCAGATGCCGCGCATCAGATCCGCATCTCCATCGGCCACTCGGGGGCTGTCAGGAGGGGTTTGCCAATATCCATGGCTAGGCGACGCGCGCCATTCCCCACCCGCCGATCGGGTGGTCGGCCCAATCCGGCGGTGATCTTTCCCGCTATTCGTGAGGGGCTTGAGGGCGTCATCTTCGTCGATGTCTGCCTGCGCTCAGGCCGGCGCAATCGGGCCTGGGTGTCGCTCGCGCTATAATCGCCCCGGCGTCCACTGTTGTTGTCGCGTCGGTTCCTTTGCCGGCCATTGTTCCTGTCGCCGCGCCTGTGCTACCTCGCGGCGCAGGAATGGAGGCATGTGTGATCCTTTGCGAATTCGGTCCTGAGAGCGGGCCGGTCCTGTTTCAGGACCCGCAGGAAGTCGTGGTAGTGACCCGCGCCGAGGACGCCGCCCCCGCGCTTTCCCGGCTTGAGGATCTGCGTCGGCGGGGGGCGTGGATCGCGGGCTGGCTGTCCTATGAGCTGGGCTATGCGCTGGAGCCGGTGCTGACCGCTGATATGCCCGCCGACCGCCGTGCGCCGTTGATGGTCTTTGCCGCCTTTGCCGCGCCCGTGCCCGCGCCCGCGCTGCCATCCGGCGATGGCGCACGGCTTGCGCCCTTGCAGCCGATGATCTCGCAAGGGGAATATGCCGCGGCCTTTGCCCGTACGCTCGACTATATCGGGGCGGGGGATTGCTATCAGATCAACCTGACCTTTCCGATCCGCTCGTGCCTGGTGGCAGGCACCCCGCCTGAACTTTACGCGGCGCTGGCCGCGCGGCAGCCGGTGGGGTTTGGTGCCTATGTCGACCTTGGGGTGGGGCCGGTGGTGGTTTCACGCTCGCCCGAGCTGTTCTTTCGCCTCGATGCGCAAGGCAGGATCGAGGCGCGGCCGATGAAGGGCACGGCCCCGCGAGATCCCGATCCGCTGCGGGACGCGGCGCTGGCGGCGGGGCTTGCCGCCTCGGAAAAGAACCGGGCCGAGAACCTGATGATCGTCGATCTTTTGCGCAACGATATTGCCCGCATTTCGCATGTCGGCTCGGTGCGGGTGCCCGAGCTTTTCGCCGTGGACAGCTTTGCCACTGTCCATCAGATGAGCTCGCGCGTGACTGGTCAGCTTGCGCGTCCGGCCGAGCTGGGCGAGCTGATGCGGGCGCTGTTTCCCTGCGGATCGATCACCGGTGCGCCCAAAATACGGGCCATGCAGATCATCCGCGAGGTCGAACCGTACCCTCGCGACGTCTATTGCGGTTCGATCGGCTGGATGGCGCCGGATGGGAGGGCGTGTTTCTCGGTCGCGATCCGGACCCTGTCGATCTGGCCCGATGGAGAGGTCATCCTGAATGTCGGCGGCGGCGTCGTCCAGGATTCGACCGCCGAGGGCGAATGGGAGGAGGCATTATGGAAAGCGGGCTACGCGCAGCATCTGGCGACCCCGACCTGAGGCTGATCGAGACGGTGCTGTGGGACGGCATCCAATGCCCCCGGATCGAAGGGCATCTGGCCCGTCTTGCCTCGGGTGCGCGCGCGCTTGGCTGGCCATGCGATCTGCGGGCGGCGCGCGCGGCACTGGTCGCCCCGTGGGGCCAGCCTGCGCGGCTGCGCCTGACCCTCGACCACGCCGGGCGGACTGAGGTGACGCAGGCGGCGCTGCCCCGATCGCGGCCCGAGTGGCGGCTGGCACTGGCCGGGACCCAGCTGTCTTCGGACGATCCGTGGCTGCGGCTCAAGACCACGCGGCGGGCGCATTACGATGCTGCCCGCGCCGCTTTGCCCAAAGGGATCGACGAGGTGATTTTTCTTAACGAGCGGGGTGAGGTTTGCGACGGCACAATCACCACGCTGTTCTTTGATCGCGGACAGGGTATGCGCACGCCGCCGCTTGCCTCAGGCCTGTTGCCGGGTGTCCTGCGCGGCCAGATGCTTGCCAGCGGGGAATGCCGTGAAGAGTTGCTGCTGGCTGCGGATATGCCCCATCTCAGGCTATGGGTCGGCAATGCGCTGCGCGGCCTGATCCCGGCGGTCTGGGTGGGATAGGGCGCGACGGGGGGCTTTCGTCCGGGGATCAGCGGCTTGGGCCTTGTTACCTAACTGTCGCATTTGCATTGCCCGAGTGACCTCCATCCGTTAGGAAACCCGACTCACGGGCGGGGGCGGCTTTGGCATCAGGCTGACCGCATCGCATCGGAGGGACCGCGCCGCGGGCAGAGCAGGGGGGACCGAATGCTCGATCTGACGACCATCCGCAGCGAGCTTGGCTCGCATTACGATCTTGAGCCCTCGCTCGAACTGGCCGAGCGTATGGCCGATATCCATGCGCGCATGGGCCGTGTCATGCCATGGCCGGACTGGGCAATTCATGCCCCCTATGTCGCCGCGATCAACAAGCTCAAGAAAGAGCGGAATGCCGTCGTGCTGGCGCATAACTATATGACGCCCCAGATCTATCACGGTATTTCGGATGTCGTGGGCGACAGCCTTGCGCTTGCCATCGCAGCGACCAGGGTCGAGGCCGAGGTGATCGTCCAATGCGGCGTGCATTTCATGGCCGAGACCTCAAAGATCCTGAACCCGCAAAAGACCGTGCTGATGCCTGATATGGAGGCCGGCTGCTCGCTTGCCGAAAGCATCACCCCAGAGGGGATCGCTGAAATGCGCGCCCGTTTCCCGGATGCGCCGGTGGTCAGCTATGTCAACACCACGGCCGAGGTAAAGGCTGCCTCGGACATTTGCTGCACCTCTGCCAATGCGGCGCAGATCGTTGCGGCGCTGGACTGCGATACGATCATCATGACGCCTGACAAGTGGCTGGCACAGAATGTCGCCCGGCAGGTCCCGCAAAAGCGGATCGTCTGGTGGGACGGGGCTTGCGTTGTGCATGAACGCTTTACTGCGCAGGATCTGCGGGATTTTCGCTCGTGGAACCCGGGGCTGAAGATTATCGCCCACCCTGAATGCCCGCCCGAGGTGGTGGCCGAGGCCGATTATGCCGGCTCGACCGCCAGTATTCAGGACTGGGTCGAACGTGAGCAGCCCCGGCAGGTGATGTTGGTCACCGAATGTTCGATGGCCTCGAACATCTCGGACACTAACCCGGACGTCGAGTTCCTGGGCCCCTGCAACATGTGCCCCTATATGCAAAAGATCACGCTGGAAAAGGTGCTCTGGTCGCTGCACACCATGACCGGAGTGGTCGAGGTGGACCCCGAAATCGCTGCACGCGCGCGCCTTTCGGTCCAGCGTATGATCGACCTGTCGCAACGCTTGGCGGCCTGACGCATGCGCGAGGTCTCGACCGGCCGCGTCGTCATCGTCGGCGCCGGGCTGGGCGCGCTTTATGCGGCGCTGAAACTGGCGCCGCGCCCTGTGCTGATGATCTCGCCCGAGGTGCTGGGGCAGGGGGCCAGTTCGGCTTGGGCGCAGGGCGGGGTGGCTGCGGCCATGGACCCCGCCGACAGCCCTGCCGCCCATGCCCGCGACACGCTGATTGCGGGTGCGGGCACCGTCGATCCCGAGGTTGCCCACCGCGTCACCCAAGAGGCCCGCGCCCATATCCTTGACCTGACCACGCTTGGCACGCCGTTCGACCGCAGGCCGGACGGCGGCTATGTCATGTCGCGTGAGGCGGCGCACAGCTTTGCCCGCGTCGTGCGCGTGCGCGGGGATCAGGCGGGGGCGGAAATCATGCGCGTCCTTGTCGCCTGCGTGCGCGAGACGCCCTCGGTGCAGGTGCTTGAGGGCGTGATTGCAACTGGCCTGTCGGTCGAAAACGGCGCCGTGACGGGGGTCGATGTGGCGCTTTCCGGTCCGCAAGGTTCGGCCCCTTTGCGCATCCGCGCCCCGGCGGTGCTGCTGGCGGGCGGCGGCTCGGGCGGGCTTTACGCGCTGACGACCAACCCTTCGCGCATTCGCGGACAGGTGATCGGCATGGCGGCGCGGGCCGGGGCGGAAATCGCCGATGCCGAATTTGTCCAGTTTCATCCGACTGCGATTGATTGCGGCGAAGATCCCGCGCCCCTGGCGACCGAGGCGCTGCGGGGTGAGGGGGCGCATCTGATCAACCGTCTGGGTGAGCGGTTCATGCCGGCGATCCACCCCGATGCCGAGCTTGCGCCACGCGATGTGGTGGCCCGCGCCATTTATGCCCAGACTCAGGCAGGGCTGCGGCCGATGCTTGACACCCGGGCCTGTCTTGGGCCGCGCCTCCTCACCGATTTTCCCGCTGTGGCCGAGGCCTGTGCCAGGGCGGGCATCGACCCCACGCGCGAGCCGATCCCGGTCGCTGCCGCCGCGCATTACCATATGGGCGGCATCGCGGTGGATGATGATGGCAGGGCCAGCCTAGACCGGCTTTGGGTCTGTGGCGAGGCCAGCTCGACCGGGCTGCATGGTGCAAACCGGCTGGCCTCGAACGGGCTGCTTGAGGCGCTGGTCTTTGCCCGCCGCTGCGCGCTTTCGATTGAGGCGCAACCAGTTCCTGTGCAGGATGAACCACAGGTCCTGTTGCCCGATTTGCCTCCGGGCACGGTGCCCGATCCTGCGCTGGTCGCCCGGCTGCGCCGTGCCATGACCGAGGGCGCGGGCGTCTTGCGCGACGCCGATGGCCTTGCCCGCTGCCTGCGCGAGATTGCTGCCATCGAGGCTGCCCAACCCGATTGCCCCGCGCTTTTGAACATGACCGCAACCGCGACCCTGATCGCTGCGGCGGCGCTGATGCGGCAGGAAAGCCGGGGGGCGCATTGCCGCACCGATTTCCCGCAGACCATGGCCGAGGGCCGCCGCTCGCGCCTGACGCTGGCGCAGGCGCTGGCCTTGCGCGCCTCGCTTGAACCGGAGACGACATGACCGACATGCCCCCGCTGCCCGAGATGATCCTTGAGCCCCTGGTACGGGCCGCACTGACCGAGGATCTGGGCACCTATGGCGATATCACCACCCGCACGGTGATCCCGGCCGGGACCCACTATCGGGCACGGATCGTGGCACGCGAGGCGGGCGTTGCCTCGGGCATGCAACTGGCTGCCATCGCCTTTCGGCTGATCGACCCGAGCCTTGTCTGGCGGCTGCATCATTCTGACGGCAGCCCCTTTCAGCCGGGCGATACCTTGGCCGAGATCGAGGGCGAGGCCGCCTCGATCCTATCGGCCGAGCGGGTGGCGCTGAACTTTGCCGGCCGCCTTTCCGGTATTGCGACCCAGACGGCGGCTTTCGTGGCCGAGACGGCGGGCACCCGGGCGCGCATCACCTGCACGCGCAAGACCACTCCGGGTCTGCGGTTGGTCGAGAAACAGGCGGTGCTGCATGGCGGCGGTTTCAACCACCGTTTCAGTCTGTCGGATGCGATCCTGATCAAGGACAATCATATCGCCGCGGCGGGCGGCATTCGGCCGGTGTTGCAGGCGGTCAAGGCGCGCGCCTCGCATATGATGCGGGTCGAGATCGAGGTTGACCGCCTTGACCAGCTTGCCGAGGTACTGGACGAAGGCGGTGCCGATGTCGTTCTGCTTGACAATATGCGGACCGAGGATCTGCGCGAGGCGGTAGTGATGGCACAGGGCCGCGTGGTGCTGGAGGCGTCGGGCAATATGAGACTTGCCCGTATCGCCGAGGTGGCGACGACGGGTGTTGACTATATCTCGGTCGGGGCGCTGACCCATTCGGCACGCACGCTGGATCTGGGCCTGGATTTCTGAGACACAGAGCCATGTCGCCGCCCTGCGCGGGATCCTGCCCATGCACCTGTTGCCTGCCCGGCGCATAGCCACACAGGCTGTTGCGCCGGGCCTTGATAGCTGGTGATTTCCAACCATTGCCCTTAGTCGTGCTGGCTGCCAGCATCCCGCCCGACCAAGAACGTTAAGGAGAGGTCCATGACCGTTCATACCGTCCCGACCCGGCCCATTGAGGGCCAAAAGCCCGGCACGTCCGGCCTGCGCAAGAAGACCCCGGTCTTTATGCAGCCGCATTATCTGGAAAATTTCGTGCAGGCGATCTGGAACGGTACCGGGGGCGCGTCGGGTAAGACCTATGTTCTGGGTGGGGACGGGCGCTATTTCAGCGACCGCGCCGCGCAGGTGATCCTGCGCATGGCTGCGGCGAGCGGCGCGAAAAAGGTGATCGTCGGGCAGAATGCACTGCTGTCGACCCCCGCCGCCTCGCATCTGATCAGGCTGCGCAAGGCAGATGGCGGCATTATCATGTCGGCCAGCCACAACCCCGGCGGCCCGAATGAGGATTTCGGCGTCAAATACAACACCGCCAATGGCGGCCCCGCGCCCGAGCCGGTGACCGAGGCGATTTTTGCCGCCAGCAAGACGCTTGGTGAATATCACATCCTGGATGCACAGGACGTCGATCTTTCCACCCCCGGTACAACGACCCTTGGCGGGATGGAGGTCGAGGTCGTCGATCCGGTCGCCGATTATGCCGAGCTGATGCGCTCGATCTTTGATTTTGACAAGATCCGGGCGCTGTTTGGCGATGGTTTCCGCATCCGCTTTGACGCCATGCATGCCGTCACCGGGCCCTATGCCAAGGCGATACTTGAGGGCGCGTTGGGGGCGCCTGCGGGTTCGGTGGTCAATGCCGTGCCTAGCCCCGATTTCGGCGGCGGTCATCCCGATCCCAACCCGATCTGGGCCAAGGATCTGATGGATGTAATGTTTGGCGCCGATGCGCCGGATTTCGGCGCTGCCTCGGACGGGGATGGCGACCGCAACATGATCGTCGGGCGGAATTGCTATGTGACGCCCTCGGACAGCCTTGCGGTACTTGCCGCCAACGCGACGCTGGTGCCTGCCTATGCCAAGGGGCTGAAGGGGGTTGCCCGTTCGATGCCGACCTCGCGTGCGCTGGACCGCGTGGCCGAAAGCCTGGGCCTTGCCTGCTGCGAAACCCCGACCGGATGGAAGTTCTTTGGCAATCTGCTTGACGCCGACCGCGCCACGCTTTGCGGCGAGGAAAGCGCCGGAACCGGTTCGGATCATGTGCGGGAAAAGGACGGCTTGTGGGCGGTGCTGTTCTGGCTGAACGTGCTTGCCGAGCGCCGTCAGTCGGTTGCCGAGGTCATGGCTGATCACTGGGCGAAATTCGGCCGCAACTATTATTCGCGCCACGATTACGAGGCGGTTGATGCCGGCGCGGCCTCGGAGCTGATGGAGGCATTGCGCGCCCGTCTGTCCGAACTGCCGGGCCAGACCATTGCCGGCCTGCGTATCGAGGCGGCGGATGAGTTTGCCTATGATGACCCGGTGGATGGTTCGCGGACCGAACGTCAGGGCCTGCGGATCATGACCCAAGGTGGTGGGCGCATCGTAATGCGCCTGTCGGGTACCGGGACCGAAGGCGCGACCCTGCGCGTCTATCTTGAGCGGGTCGAGACCGATCCGGCCCGGATGAAGGACGATCCGCAAGCGGCACTGGCCCCGATCATCACAGCCGCCGAGGAAATCGCCGGTATCCGCGCCCGTACCGGCCGGCCTCGGCCCGATGTGATTACCTGAGACCTTGCGGCGGCGGGGTGTCCCCGCCGCCCTTGTCCACTGCCGGTGTTCAGACCCTTTGGCCGCGCACCCATGTTCCGCGCATGACCGGGGTTTCGCCCATCATTGAGAATCGGATCAGATCGGCCCGCAGCCCCGGCGCGATACGGCCGCGATCTGCAAGGCCCGCAGCCTTGGCCGGGTTTCGGGTTACAGTTGCGATGGCACGGGGCAGGTCATCCCAGATCCGCGCAAGGATCAGCGCCCCGGCCAGCAAAGCCGAGGGCACATAATCCGAGGACAGAATGTCCAGATGCCCGGCCCGTGCCAGTTCGGCTGCCGAGACATTGCCGGAATGCGATCCGCCACGCATCAGGTTCGGCGCCCCCATCATCACCATGATGCCATGAGCGTGGCATGCGGCCGCCGCCTCGGGCGTGGTCGGGAACTCTGCCAGCCGCACCCCATGACCTGCCGAAGTCACGACATGTTCGGCGGTAGTGTCGTCATGGCTGGCGAGTACCGCGCCCAGACGATGCGCGATCTCGACCGCCGCTGCCTCGTGCTGGTCGCCGAAACGGGCACGCAAATCCCGCAGTCTTGCGACATGCCGGGCGAATTCCTCGTCCGACAGTTTGTACTTGCCCTGCACATACTGGGCGAGCTTGCTGATATCGCGGAACTGACGCTGACCGGGGGTATGGTCCATCAGGCTGATGATACCGACGCGGTCCTCGGGGCCGAATTCGTCCAGTTCGGCCAGCAGGGTCTCTGAGCAGACCTCGGCACGCAGATGCAGCAGATGACTGATCCGCAGCACATCTTTTTCACGCAGCGCGGCCAGTTCATGGGCAAGCGCGCGGGCATATTTCTCGTAATCCTTGTCCGGTCCATTATTCGGGATCGAGCCCACGCGCATCGCATCAAAGACCGTGGTGATGCCACAGCCTGCCAGCTCGGCATCATGGGCGAGGATGGCATTGGCATGGGGCCAATCCACGCCAGGGCGCGGGCGCAGGTGACGTTCAAGGTTGTCGGTATGCAGCTCGACCATGCCGGGGGCGAGGAAATCGCCTTGCAGATCCTCGGCCCCCGTCGGGACAATCTCGCCGGGCTCGATCGCTGTGATGACACCATTCTCGATGATAAGTGCGCCGGTCGTCACGGTATCAGGCAGGATCAGGCGGGCATTGGCGAGGATGGTGCGGGTCATGGTGGGCCTTGAGGTTGCGGGCAGGCGAAAGGTGCAGGCAAGGGGTGGCGGATCGGCTTGCAATGGTCAAGCCTTGCCCCCTGCTCTGCTGCGGGCTGCTGTTGCGCCGGCGGCGCGGATCAATGGATATTTAGACACGAAAGAAGTCTGGAGGCGCTGCTCAGGAGCAGAGCATATCGACCCATTCGGGCACGACCGTCGTGGCGGGGCCGATGCGGCGTTGGGTGAAGTCGCGACTGACGGCCGAGTCGACGAGATTCAGCTCGATGGTTTCGGCACCATTGCGGCGCGCGTGTTGGGCGAGACCGGCGGCGGGATAGACGAGGCCCGAGGTGCCGATGGCGGCAAAGATCCCGGCGTTTTCGACAGCAGCCCAGATTGCCTCCATATGATAGGGGATTTCGCCGAACCAGACGATATCGGGCCGGGTTTCCGGTGCCCCGCAGGAGGGGCAGAGATCTTGTGCCCGCATCACCAGCGGTGCTGGCCATCGACAGCCGCAGGCGGCGCAGAGGGCGCCGAGCAGGCTGCCGTGCATATGGATCACCTCGGTCGAGCCGCCGCGTTCGTGCAGATCGTCGACATTCTGCGTGATCAGTGTCAGGTGGTGATGCCGGGCCAGCCGGGCCAGCGCCCGATGCGCGGCGTTGGGCTGGGCGCGGACCGCAGTGGCGCGGCGCTGGTTATAAAAGCGATGAACCAAAGCTGGATCACGCCGAAAGCCCTCGGGCGTTGCGACGTCCTCGATCCTATGATTTTCCCACAGCCCGTCACTGGCGCGAAAGGTCCGGATCCCGCTTTCGGCCGAGATGCCGGCCCCGGTCAGCACGGTGATGCGCATATCAGGCTCAGCGTGCGCAATAGGCCTCGGCCGCGGCGGCAAAGCTTTTGTAGCGTGCCCAGAAGGCGTTGTCGGCGTCGCTTTTCGACATGCGGACCTTTTGCGCCTCGTCCGCGTCACGGAAAAAGCGGGCAGCGCGGCGCTGGTCAGAGCGCGATAGCGTCTGGTCGGCGACCTGCTGGATGCAGCCACAGACCTGGCTGTTGCGGGCGCCGCGTTCTGAGCGCACGCATGCAGAATCAATCGGCCCTGCTACGGCCCATGGCGCAGTAAGCACCACCGCCGCGGCGGCGGTCATCAGTCGGTTGAACATTCCTGTCTCCTCGGCTCGTGTCGCGGCATGGGGCTGGGCACCCTCTGTCTGCTGCGATCTTTCTGCCATCAAGGTTAGCAGAAGCTGCCTTTGGTCTCAATTATGGCGGGCAGCGAACGACGGGCCAAGGATGGCGGCTGAGCCGCGACGAGGCCCAAGATATGCCCTCAGGCCGGTTCGGGGGTATAGCCGGCGTCGCGAATCACCTGGGCGGCGCGGTCGCGCTCCAGCCCCTCGACAGTGACGCTATGCGTGGGCAGATCGCAGCTGGCATGGCCGCCTGCCTCGGCCACCGCCTTTTCGATCGCGGCAGTGCAATGGTTGCAGCTCATGTCCTCAACGCGGAACTTCATCAGGGCATCCTTTCGCCTGGCCGGACCTTTCGCTTGTCCGGGAACCGACCTATGATCGCGCCACGGCGCCACGGGCGCAACTCCCCCTCATGAGGCTGCGACCGATGGTCACCGAAAATTTCCGTGGTGCGATCCTGATGGTGATCTCGATGGTGCTGTTCGCCTTCGAGGACATGTTCATCAAGCTGCTTTCGGCCGAGCTGCCTTACGCCCAAGTGCTGGCGCTGATCGGGCTTTTGGGGCTTTGCGTCTTTGGCACCATGCTGAAGCTGAAAGGTGGGCGGCTTTTTACCCGTGACCTTGTACGGCCAGTCGTGTTGTTCCGCGGGTTGATGGAGGCAGTCGGCTCGATCGGGATCGTCGTGGCGCTGGCACTGACAGAGCTGTCTTCAACTTCGGCGATCATGCAGGCCTTGCCGCTTGCCATCGTGGTTGGCGCGGCGCTGATGGGCGAGCCGGTCGGCTGGAGACGCTGGGTCGCGATTATTGTCGGCTTTCTTGGCGTATTGTTGGTGATCCGGCCGGGGCTGGACGGGTTCCAGCCGATCTCGCTGATGGCGCTTCTGGCGGTGGTGGGGCTTGCAGGCCGTGATCTGTGCACCCGGCATGTACCGGCGCGTATCCATTCCGACCAGCTTGCCGCCTCGGCTTTCTTTGCCATTTTGATTGCTGCCCTGCAGATGGGGTGGGTGCTGGGGCAGGAGTTCGTCATGCCCGACCTGCGTCAATGGCTGCTGGTAGTGGGCTGTATCGCTGTGGGTGTGGGTGGGTATGGATTGCTGGTTGCCGCAACCCGCGTCGGTGAGGCCTCGGCCCTGGCTCCATATCGTTATGCCCGTCTGGTGTTTGCCCTGATTCTTGCCTTTGTGGTCTTTGGTGAGCGGCCGGATGTTCTGACCATGCTGGGTGCTGCGATCATCGTTGCCTCGGGTTGCTACACGATGTGGCGCGAGGCGGTGCTGCGTCGGCGCCAGCTGCGCGCAGCCGGCTTTGCCCCGATCTCTTGAATCCTCTTCCCGCAACGCAAAAGCCCTTGTATAGCCCGGCCATGACCGACCTTGATCTCATCCGCAATTTTTCGATCGTGGCACATATCGACCACGGTAAATCCACCTTGGCCGACCGGCTGATCCAGATGACGGGCACGGTCGCCGAACGCGACATGAAAGCCCAGCTGCTGGACAGCATGGATATCGAACGCGAGCGCGGTATCACCATCAAGGCCAACACCGTGCGCATCGAATACCCGGCCAGGGACGGGCGCACCTATGTGCTGAACCTGATCGACACCCCCGGCCACGTCGACTTTGCCTATGAAGTCAGCCGCAGCATGCGCGCCGTCGAAGGCTCGCTGTTGGTTGTGGACGCCACGCAAGGGGTCGAGGCACAGACGCTCGCCAACGTTTATCAGGCCATCGATGCCGGGCATGAGATCGTGCCGGTTCTGAACAAGATCGACCTGCCTGCCGCCGAGCCTGGTCGCGTCAAGGAGCAGATCGAGGACGTGATCGGCATCGACGCCCATGACGCGATCGAGATCTCGGCCAAGACCGGTCTTGGCATCCCTGATGTGCTTGAGGCCATCGTTACCCGCCTGCCAGCACCCAAGGGCGACCGGGACGCACCGCTTAAGGCGATGCTCGTCGATTCGTGGTATGATCCCTATCTGGGCGTTGTCGTGATGATCCGTGTCATGGATGGGGTGATCCGCAGGGGCGACCGCATCCGTATGATGCAGACTAATGCCGTCTACGGCATCGACAAGCTTGCGGTCCTGCGTCCCCAGATGCAGGATATTGCCGAGCTGGGGCCGGGTGAAATTGGCGTGCTGACTGCGTCGATCAAGCAGGTGCGTGACACCCGCGTCGGCGATACCATCACCCATGAGCGTAAGGGCTGTGAGCAGCCGCTGCCGGGCTTCAAACCCGCGCAGCCGGTCGTATTCTGCGGGCTCTTCCCGGTCGATGCCAACGATTTTGAGGCGTTGCGCGATGCTATCGAAAAGCTCGCACTGAACGACGCCAGCTTTAGCTATGAGATGGAGACCTCGGCCGCGTTGGGTTTCGGTTTCCGCTGCGGATTCCTGGGCCTTTTGCATCTTGAGGTGATCCGGGACCGGCTGGAGCGCGAATACGATCTGGATCTCATTACTACTGCACCTTCGGTGGTGTTCAAACTTTACATGAAGGATGGCGAGGTGCGGGACCTTCACAACCCCGCTGATATGCCTGACCTGACCCATGTTGATCACATCGAAGAGCCGCGGATCAAAGCCACCATTATGGTGCCTGACGAATATCTGGGTGATGTGCTGAAGCTTTGTCAGGACCGGCGTGGTATCCAGCTTGACCTGACCTATGCCGGCAATCGGGCCATGGTGGTTTATGACCTGCCGTTGGCCGAGGTGGTTTTCGACTTCTATGACCGGCTCAAGTCGGTGACCAAGGGCTATGCCAGCTTTGATTACCAGATCTCGGAATATCGCGAGGATTATCTGGTCAAGATGTCGATTCTTGTGAACGATGAACCGGTCGATGCGCTGGCGATCATGGTTCACCGCGACCGGGCCGAATCGCGTGGCCGTGCCATGGTCGAAAAGCTTAAGGACCTGATCCCGCGGCACATGTTCAAAATTCCGATTCAGGCAGCGATCGGTGGTCGGGTGATTGCGCGTGAAACGCTTAGCGCCCTGCGTAAGGACGTGACGGCAAAATGTTATGGCGGTGACGCAACGCGTAAGAAAAAATTGCTGGAAAAACAAAAGGCTGGCAAGAAAAAGATGCGCCAGTTCGGCAAGGTCGAAATTCCGCAGACCGCCTTTATTCAGGCGCTGAAGATGGATAGCTGATAGTTGCACTACCCTGAACCGGGTGCGCGCAAGCAGCCCCGGTTCAGGGCAGATATGTGCAAAAGAAGGCAGGCGAGTGCTGGTCGTCATAGACCCATCCTGGCGCCCACAGGTTAAATTCGGGTTACCTTCAAAGAGGCTGGGGGTCCCTGCGGCAGATAAATCCCTCCCACTGCATGTCTGGTTGGGAAGGTCGCAGCAAATTGACGCAGATCAAAGTCGCCGAGGCGCATTTTGTGTATGGCCCTGTCCGCGAACAGGAGCGCCTTATGAAGCTGACCACCCGCAAAACCATTTTGACCGCGCGTCGAGATGCTATTCATGCTGATCTGGCGATGATTCGTCATGAGCTTGAGGCCTCTCAGCCCCAATCTATTTCAGGGGAACACGGGGCCGTTATTCACGCCCTTGGTCAAGCTGGTCAGGCTGAACTGGAGCAGATCGAATCGGCGCTGCAGCGGATCGCTGGCGGTGACTATGGAGTTTGCACCTGCTGCGGTGCTGTGATCCCGGCAGAGCGGTTGGATTCGTTGCCGGATATCCTCACCTGCACGGGCTGCCAATCGCGCGGGTTAAGCTGAGGCGACAGTCCGGCCGCCTGATTAATTGCCTAGTCGTAAGGGTTTGTTAACCCCTGGTGGCTAAACAGGGGTCATGCGTATGATCCTGTCCCTGGTCCTGATTCTTTCCGCCTGCGCTTCGCCATCGCCGCAATTCTTTGGCGCCACCCGGTATGACACGACGCTGGATGGTGTCCGGTTTGTCGTTTTTCACGACGGTGCGCGGGCGCAGGTGATCCGCCTTGGTTATCTTGACCGTCAGACCCGTGCCAGAATTCCTGAACTGATGGTGGTGGCCGCCGAACAGACAACCGGATGCCGGGTCATTCCCAACAGCCTTCGCAGTCGCATTCCCGGCGACACAGGCGAGGCGCAGCTGTCTCTGCGGTGCCCTGACGGATGATCCGTGATAAATGCCGCTGTCTGGGTCAGGACTTAGTCCAGAAAGGCCGCGACTGTCCCGGCCACTTCGGCGGGACGATCCGCATGCAGCCAATGTCCGGCACCGGCGATGGTGCGAATGTCAGCCTGCGGGAAATGCGCCCTGATCGCTTCGGATTGCTGCGGGGCGCGACAATAGTCCGATTCCGAGCCGATCAGAAATAACGCAGGGCCGGTAAAGCTGCCTTTCGGGGCGTTCTCGGGCCAGCCCACCAGAAACGGCATCTGATCCCGCAAAGCTGCAAGGTTGAATTTCCACTGCGGCGGATCGGCTTTCAGGTCCAGCGATTGCAACAGAAAGGCACGCACACCCGGATCTGAAATATGTTCGGCCAGACGTGCGTCTGCCTCGGACCGCCGCTCGATACCGGCCAGATCGGTTGCCTCCATTGCGTCGATATGGCTGGCTTGACTATGCGCATAGGCAAAGGGGGCGATATCCATGATGATCAGCCGACGAACAAGGTCCGGCTGGGTCAGCGCCAGCATCATTGCCGCCTTGCCTCCCATCGAATGGCCCAGAATATCGGCCTGTCCCCCTTCGGCAGCGACGATCTGGGCCAGATCATGGGCGAGGGCGGGGTAGCTGTGATCGGGATCGTGAAAGCTGTCGCCATGATTGCGCATATCGACCGCGATCACTCGCCGTGTCTCACTCAGGCGACGGGCCAGACCGCCCAGATTGCGCCCCGATCCGAACAGCCCGTGCGCCAGCAGAACTGGCGGCTGATCCGAATCTCTACCCGTAATTGTCATGTTCAGCATCATGGATCTAACCTAGCGACACTGGCGAGCTTGCGCCAGAGAGGGTAGGTTGGCGAAAACCTGCAATGGGCGTGACGGGGGACGTCATGGGTATCGAGAAGATCCGGCCGATGGCCGATGAGGTGGCGGGCCTTATGGCGGCGCGGTTTGGTGGTGTCCGTCGCGGGCAGCACGCCGATCTGGGGAGCATGCTGCGCAAGCGCGGCGGTGCCTTGCCGCGGCGGCTGAGGCGCGAGGCCCGGGTACTGGCCGACGCCGATCTGAAGGCTGGACAGCCCAAATTGGCGCGGCAGGTCGATTTTGAACAGCTTGAGCGCGCGCATAAGGCGCTGGTTTCTTACCTGCGTCCGCTTGGGCAGGGGGGGCGGATGCAAGGAGGCGTGGTCGGCGTTGCGGCAAGCGTGATGTTCGGCCTGCTGATTCTGGCGGCCGTCGCCATCTGGATCATGAAGGTGCGCGGGTTGATCTGAGCCGCAGGGGGGGAGGGTCGAGCCTGAAGAGCACAATAGAAAAAGCCGGCGCATATTGGCCGGCTTTTTCTTTGTATCAGATGCTCAAAGAAGGTGTGGGTCAGGAATGCTGTAAGAATACCTATTCCGCCCGGTCTTGTGAGCTGCGCAGGGCTGTCTGTCCCGCGCAGCGTTGCGATCACAGGCCTTCGTAAAGGGGGAAGCGGGCGCAGAGCTCGGTCACCTCGGCCTTGACGCGGGCCTCGACCTCGGCGTTGCCCTCTTCGCCATTTGCGGCCAGGCCATCGACCACTTCGACGATCCAGCGGGCGATCTGGCGGAACTCTTCTTCCTTGAAGCCGCGCGTGGTGCCAGCCGGTGCGCCCAGCCGGATGCCCGATGTCACGAAGGGTTTTTCGGGATCAAAGGGCACGCCGTTCTTGTTGCAGGTGATATGCGCGCGACCCAATGCCGCCTCGGTCGCCTTGCCGGTCACGCCTTTGGGGCGCAGGTCTGCAAGGCACAGGTGGTTGTCGGTGCCGCCCGAGACGATGTCGATGCCGCCCTTCATCAGTTCGTCCGCCATGGCGCGGGCGTTGGCCACGACCTGAGCGGCATAGCCCTTGAACTCGGGGCGCAACGCCTCGCCAAAGGCGACGGCCTTGGCGGCGATGACATGCATCAGCGGGCCGCCCTGCAGGCCGGGGAAGACGGCCGAGTTGATCTTTTTGGCGATCTCGGCGTCATTGGTCAGGATCATGCCGCCACGCGGGCCGCGCAGGGATTTGTGGGTGGTCGTGGTGACGACATGTGCGTGGGGCAGCGGCGAGGGATGCTGGCCGCCCGCCACCAGACCGGCGATATGGGCCATGTCCACCATCAGATATGCGCCCACTTCGTCGGCGATCTTGCGGAATTCAGCCCAGTCCCAGATGCGGCTGTAGGCGGTGCCACCGGCAAGGATCAGCTTGGGCTTATGCTCATGGGCGTGTTTGCGGATCTCTTCCATGTCAAGCAGCTGGTCCTGCTGGCGCACGCCGTACGAGACAACGTTGAACCATTTGCCCGACATGTTGACCGGCGAACCGTGGGTCAGGTGGCCGCCCGAGTTCAGGTCAAGCCCCATGAAAGTGTCGCCCGGCTGCAAGAGAGCCAGGAACACTGCCTGGTTCATCTGGCTGCCCGAGTTCGGCTGAACGTTGGCAAATTCGCAGCCAAACAGCTCTTTGGCGCGCTCGATGGCCAGATTCTCGACGATATCGACATATTGGCAGCCGCCATAGTAGCGCTTGCCCGGATAGCCTTCGGCGTATTTGTTGGTCAGAACCGAGCCCTGCGCCTCAAGCACCGCTTTGGAGACGATGTTTTCGGAGGCGATCAGCTCGATCTCGTCGCGCTGCCGGCCCAGTTCCTTGCGGATGGCGTCGAAAATCGAAGAGTCGCGGCTGGCGAGCGTCTCGGTGAAGAATCCGGTGTCGGTCATCTGGTCCTCATGCAAAAAGCAGGCTCGCTGGCCTTCTAACGCGTTTCATTCTGGCCCGCTAGGATGGATGCGACGCAGGGGCGGTAGATTATCCCATATGCCAAAGGGCTTGCACCCGGCACGCTGCACGCCATGATGGCCGCATGAAAATGCACTTTATCGCCTCTGGTACCGAAACCGCCGTGACCGCCGCCGAGGCGTTGTCCGAACGTTATGGTCATGTGCCGATCCGCGAGGCAGAGGTGATCGTCGCGCTTGGTGGCGACGGGCTGATGCTGTCGGTGATGCATCAGAACCGCGGGCTGCCGGTCTATGGCATGAACCGGGGCACGGTCGGTTTTCTGATGAACACCTATTCAGAAGAGGATCTGCCCGGCCGCATCAGGGCAGCCGAAGAGACGCTGATCAACCCGCTGGCCATGACCGCCGGAACCACCGACGGGCATGAGCACTGCGCACTGGCGATAAATGAGGTCAGCATGCTGCGCGCCGGACCACAGGCGGCACGGCTGCGCATCAGCGTGAACGGCCGGGTGCGGCTGGAAGAGCTGATCTGCGATGGTGTTCTGCTATCCACGCCTGCAGGCTCGACGGCCTATAATTATTCGGCAAACGGGCCAATCCTGCCCTTGGGTTCAGGTGTGCTGGCGCTGACGGCCATCGCCGCCTTTCGCCCGCGGCGCTGGCGTGGGGCGATCCTGCCGAAAAGCGCGACAGTGCGCTTTGACGTGCTTGAACCCGACAAGCGCCCCGTGATGGCCGATGCCGATTCGCGTGGCGTCGATTCGGTCCTGTGGGTCGAGATCCGGTCCGAGAAAACGATCCGTCATCGCCTGCTGTTTGATCCCGGACACGGGCTTGAGGAACGGGTGATCCGCGAACAGTTCGTCTGACGCCCGATTCCATTTGAGACTGCGCGCGCTGCGCGGTAAAGGGCCGGACATGATGAATCGTCCTGATCTTCCCGCCGAAATCGCTCGCCGCCGCACCTTTGCGATCATTTCGCATCCCGACGCCGGCAAGACCACCCTGACCGAAAAGTTCCTGCTGTTTGGCGGGGCGATTCAGATGGCTGGTCAGGTCCGGGCCAAAGGCGAGGCGCGGCGTACGCGCTCGGACTTCATGAAAATGGAGCAGGAGCGGGGGATTTCGGTCTCGGCCTCGGCCATGTCCTTTGACTTTGACAACTGGCGCTTCAACCTGGTCGATACCCCCGGCCACAGCGATTTCTCTGAGGACACATATCGCACCCTGACTGCGGTGGACGCGGCGATCATGGTCATCGACGGCGCCAAGGGCGTCGAAAGCCAGACGCGTAAACTGTTCGAGGTTTGCCGGTTGCGCGACCTGCCCATCCTGACCTTCTGTAACAAGATGGACCGCGAAAGCCGCGACACGTTCGAGATCATCGACGAGATTCAGGAAAATCTGGCCATCGACGTCGCCCCGGCTTCATGGCCGATTGGCATGGGCCGCGACTTTATCGGCGCCTATGACCTTTTGAACGACCGGCTGGAGATCATGGACCGCGCCGACCGCAACAAGGTGGCCGAGTCGATTCAGATCAGCGGGCTCGACGATCCGAAACTGGCCGAACATGTCCCCGCCGGTCAGCTGGAAAAGCTGCGCGAAGAGCTTGAGATGGCACGTGAGCTTTTGCCCGCCTTCAATCGCCAGTCCTTCCTTGAGGGGCATATGACCCCGATCTGGTTCGGTTCTGCCATCAACAGCTTTGGTGTGCGCGAGCTGATGCGCGGCATCGGCGAATTCGGCCCTGAGCCGCAGCCGCAAGGCGCGGCTGAGCGTCAGATCGCGCCCGAGGAAAAGCCGGTGACGGGCTTTGTTTTCAAGGTTCAGGCCAATATGGACCCCAAGCACCGTGACCGGGTGGCCTTTGTCCGTCTTGCCTCGGGCCATTTCGAACGTGGGATGAAGCTTTTGCACGTCCGTTCGAAAAAGCAGATGGCGGTGTCGAACCCGGTGCTGTTTCTTGCCGCCGATCGCGAACTGGCCGAAGAGGCCTGGGCGGGCGATATCATCGGCATTCCGAACCACGGCCAGCTGCGCATCGGCGATGCGCTGACCGAGGGCGAGGCGCTGCGCTTTACCGGCATCCCCTCATTCGCGCCCGAGCTTTTGCAGGCCGTGCGCGCGGGCGACCCGATGAAGGCCAAGCATCTGGAAAAGGCGCTGATGCAATTCGCCGAAGAAGGCGCGGCCAAGGTCTTTAAACCGATGATCGGCTCGGGCTTTATCGTGGGCGTCGTCGGGGCGCTGCAATTCGAGGTGCTCGCCAGCCGGATCGAACTTGAATATGGCCTGCCGGTTCGGTTCGAGGCGACGCAGTTCACCTCGGCCCGCTGGCTTTCGGGTCCGAAAGACAAGGTCGAGGCCTTTTCGCAGACGAACAAGGGCCATATGGCGCAGGATCATGACGGCGATCTGGTCTATCTGACCCGGCTGCAATGGGACATCGACCGGGTTACCCGTGACCACCCCGAGCTTAAGCTGACCGCCACCAAGGAAATGATGGTGTAAGCGAAATCCGTGGCGACGTGGATCGCCGCCACGGTGATCTTTCAGCGCAGTTGCTTGCGCTTGGTCTCTGGCGCCCACATGATCGAAAAGATCAGCCCGATAAGCGGGAACATCGCCATGATGATCATGGTTTTGGATGCGCCCAGGACCTCAAGCGAGGTTGGCAGCAGATAAACCGCCGTAGCTGCTGATATCCGCGAGAAGGCGGCCGAGAAACCGACGCCGGTCGAACGCAGCCGGGTTTCAAAGATCTCGGCCGGATAGACGTATTCGATGTTGTTTGCAGCCGGGGCGACGAACATGTAGATCGCAAACAGCGCGACCACCACCCAGACCGGCGCCTGCGGGAACAGGCCAATCGCCAGCAGGACCGCGAACATGACCGCGAAGGTCGAGATCACGAAATGCCGCCGCGTCAGCCAGTGCAGCAGAAACAGGCCAAAGATCGCGCCGAGAATTTGCACCGTATTCAGCCAGACATCGACCACTGTCGCATCATGGATCTGAAGCATCTCAAAGACCGGGCCGACAAAGGTGAAGATGGCGAAGAACGGCCCGACCTGACAGAACCAGAACAGCCCGGAATAGATGTGCTGGCGCCAATGAGGCGAGGTCAGCAGCTCGACCGGCGAGGCGTGCGATTTCTCCAGCACCACATCAGGGATGTCGTATTCGGCTCCGAAATGTTTGGTGACCACTGCGCGGGCTTCGGTGTCACGCCCCCGCGCCTTGAGCCACATCGGGGTTTCGGGCAGGCGCAGCCGCAACAAAAAGGTGATCAGCGCCGGTACCGCGCTGGTCGCCAAAAGAAAGCGCCAGTCATCGCCCTTGTAAAGATTGCCGATGATAAAGGCGGCGGTAAAACCGACCTGCCACCCGACTGAGAAACAGCCCAGCAGCACGCCACGCCCTTTGCGGCGCGAGAACTCGGCCAGAACCGAGGTTCCGACGGCGTATTCCACCCCGATCGCCAGTCCCAGGGCCAGCCGCAGCGCCACCAGCTGCCAGACCTCGCCCACCATGAGCTGCAAAAGCGACAGCACCACAAAGGCCAGCAGGTTATAGGCGAACACTGGCCGGCGGCCATATTTGTCCGCAAGGTTGCCAAAGAACATCCCACCGACGAAAACGCCTATCAGCGCGCTTGCCGCGATCAGGCCCTGGCTTAGCGCAGAAAGCGCCAGTTCTTGCTTGGCGAGCGTCAGCGAGGGGCCGACGATACCCAGAACATAGCCATCCAGCGCCGCGCCCCCCAGCGAGGCGGCAACGGCGATGATGTGAATGGGCTTCAGCGGCGCCTCGTCCAGACTGCGCAGCCGGGGGCCTCCGTTCTCGGCGAATTGTTTCATGCAGTTCCTCCTGCTCCTCTTACCCCGCCCGAGACCGGCAGCTCGCAGCCGGGATAGATCGGGAGGGGTGCCTCCGCGGCAGAGGATGCATTGCGCCAAGGCAGCAGCAAGGGGGGAAGCGGGCAATATCAGCCTTAGGATACCGTGGGTTGCGACACCTGCCCGGATGAATTGCGACAAGGGGTCTTTTGCATGGAATATGCCGCCGCCCGTAAAGCACAGGGGGCGGCGTAACGCGATTCTGTACGGTCGTTCTCAGACCACCGTGACGTCCATCGTCACCTCGGCATTCAATACCTTGCTGACGGGGCAGCCTTTTTCGGCCTTGCGGGCGCATTCCTCGATCACTGCCTTGTCGCCGTCGCCGCGGATTCTGGTGTTCAGATGCGCAGTCTTGATCGAAAAGCCGTCGCCATCCTTGGCCAAGCCGATTTCCGAGGTGGTCTCGATCTTCACATTGGTGATGCCCGCTTCTTGCAGGATCAGGGACAGCGCCATGCTGAAACAGGCGGCATGAGCCGCGCCGATCAGTTCTTCGGGGTTGGTGCCGGGCAGCCCCTCAAAGCGGGTGTTAAAGCCATAGGGCTGGCTGCTCAGCGCACCGGATTTGGTCGATACTGCGCCCTTGCCGTCCTTGAGCGCGCCTTCCCATACTGCTGAACCGGAATTGACAATCATCGCCGTTCTCCTTTCTGCCGTGACCTGCCGACAGAATGCGCAATCCCTTGCGCGGGTTCAATCGCCAGCCTATCCCGCCACAAGGAATGGTAGAGGAAAAACCGCATGCCGGTGCATGAACTTGCCGCTTTGGGCGCTGCGGCCTGCTGGGCGATTACCGGCATCCTGTCGCAATCGGCGGCCCAGGCGCTGGGACCGTTCGGCTTTAACCGCCTGCGTCAGGGCATGGTCGCGATCATGCTGGCGGTTATTGTCATTGCTACCGGGCGGCTGGGCGGGATCGCTTTCGGGGATCTGTGGCGGCTTTCCTTGTCGGGCGTGGTCGGCATTTTTCTGGGCGATACACTGCTTTACGTGACGCTGATCCGGCTTGGCCCAAGGCGCTCGGGGGCGCTGTTTGCACTGAACGCGCCTATGGCGGCACTGATGGGCTGGCTTGCTCTTGGCGAGTCTCTCTCTCCCTTGGCGATGCTCGGCGTCGTGCTCTCGACGGCTGGCGTTGCCATGGCGGTGCTGGGCCGGCCTGGACGATCGGGCGCGCACCGGTTCGAGACGATCGAGGGTTCGGTCTGGATCGCTACCGGTTACGGGCTGCTGGCGGCGGCGGGGCAGGCGCTTGGCTCGCTGATCGCGCGGCCGGTCATGGCATCGGGCTTTGACCCCTATGTGGCCTCTCTGGTGCGGGTTTCGATCGCGGTCGCCTGCCTTATTCTGCTCATGGCGCTGCCGATCGCCGAATTAAAGCCCCGCAATAAGCCGACACCACGCGTGCTGCTGCTGACTGCGCTCTCAGGGCTGATCGCCATGGTCATTGGCATGACGCTGCTGATGTTTGCGCTGCAGGGGGGCAAGGTCGGCATCGTCTCAACGCTTTCCGCGCTGTCGCCAGTCCTGATCCTGCCGGTACTTTGGGCGATGACAGGGGCGCGACCCTCGCCGACCTCATGGGCGGGGGCTGTGATGGCGGTCATGGGTATGGCGCTGATCTTTCTTTCCTGACGGGGATGTCATTAGCTGGTGGATGCGGTGCCCGGCTTCCATCAGCGCCGCCTTACGGAGAAAGCACCATGCGTTCTGTTACCTTTATTGCAACCACTCTGATCGCCCTGCCTGCCATCGCACAAGAGGCCGCGACCATGGACCATTCCGGCCATGGTGCCGTCACGAGTTCCTCGACCGTCGACTATGAACAGGCGATGGAGCGGATGCACGCCGATATGATGATTGAATATACGGGTGACGCCGATGTCGATTTCATGCGCGGTATGATCCCGCATCATCAGGGTGCCGTAGACATGGCGAAGGTCGTACTGGAGCAAGGCAAGGACCCCGAGGTCCGCAAACTTGCCGAAGAGGTCATCCGCACCCAAGAGGCTGAAATCGAGCAGATGCAGAAATGGCTGCAAGAGCACGACAAGGCTGAATAAACCTGATTCTTTTGTGTCCAAATATCCTGGGGGAGCTGATCTGGCCCCCGTCGAGGGGGCCGGATCAGCGGGGGCAAAGCCCCCATCCCCTTAGCCCAACAGACGCTGCGCCTCGTGAATGGCGAAACGGTCGGTCATGCCAGCGACATAGTCCAGGACCACCCGGGCACGGCCGGTCTCGTCCCTTGCACCATCGGCTGCCTCGCTCCAGGTCTGCGGCATCTTTGACGGATCGTTCAGGAACAGCGGGAACAGCCCGTTCAGCATTTCTGTAACCCGCTTGCGTTCGGTCACCACCGATGGCGCGCGGTACATGCGCTGGAACAGGAACAGCTTGATCGCCTTGAGGTTCTGGTACAACGGCTTTGAAAAGCGGATGATCGGCCCCTCCATATCACGGATTTCCTGCACATTTCCGGGCTGCAGGCTGGCAAGACGGTTCTGGGCGACCGCGATTACATCCTCGACCATGACGCCAAAGACGCGGCGCAAGGCCTCGTGCCGGCGCCGCATGGTCTCAAGCCCCGGGTGCAGACGGTCTACTTCGGCAAAGGCTTCGCCGATAACCGGCAGTGCTGCCAGGTCTTCTTCGGTAAACAGCCCTGCACGCAGCCCGTCATGCAGGTCATGATGGTTATAGGCGACATCATCGGCGACGGCTGCGACCTGTGCCTCGGCGCTGGCATTGCTATGCAGCTCAAGATCCCATTCTTCGTTCACCTCGGCCAGCGCATAGGGCAGGGGACCGGAGACCGGGCCATTGTGTTTGGCGATGCCTTCAAGGCTTTCCCAGGTCAGGTTCAGCCCATCGAAATCGGCGTAATGACGTTCAAGCCTGGTCACGATGCGCAGCGCCTGTGCATTATGGTCAAAGCCGCCATAAGGGGCCATCAGCGCCGCCAAAGCGTCCTCGCCCGTGTGGCCAAAAGGCGGGTGGCCCAGGTCATGGGCCAGCGCCACGGTCTCGGCCAGATCGGTATTCAGCCCCAGCGCCCCGGCAATCGTGCGGGCGACCTGGGCGACCTCGATCGTATGGGTCAGGCGGGTGCGGTAATAATCGCCCTCATGTTCCACAAAGACCTGGGTCTTGTGCTTAAGGCGGCGAAAGGCGCTAGAGTGGATGATCCGGTCGCGGTCCCGCTGCCAGGGACTACGAAAGGTGGACATGCGCTCGGGCCAGCGGCGGCCACGGCTTTCTTCGGGCTGGCAAGCATAAGGTGCCGTCATCTGATCCTGCGTTTCTTGCGAGACTGCGGTCCAGACCCTATATTCCACAGCGGAAGACGGAAACGGGAACGCCCCATGAACAATGGCTTAAACCTGCCCCCTAAGGTTACCGAACGCGCCTTTGCCCGGCTGGCCGAAATCAATGGTGACGGCCCGGTGCGCCCCTTGCGGGTCGCCGTCGCGGGCGGCGGCTGTTCGGGGTTTCAGTATGACATCCGCCTGGACGACGTGGCCGAGGATGATCTGATCCTCAGCAACGGCGGCCAGGCCGTGGTTGTCGATCCGGTCTCGTTGCCCTTTCTTGCCGGGGCGACCATCGACTTTACGGATGAGTTGATCGGTGCGCGCTTTACCATCGACAACCCCAACGCCAGCTCGTCCTGTGGCTGCGGCACCTCTTTCTCGATCTGATCTGGCGCGCGGACGGGCAGGCGGCTAGTCTTGCCCGTATGAAAATCGCGACCTTCAACATCAATGGCGTCCGCGCCCGTATCGAGACCCTGACCGGTTGGCTGGCCGCAGTCCAGCCCGACGTCGTCGTCCTGCAGGAGATCAAGACCCAGGACGAAGGTTTTCCGCATGAGCCGATCGCCGATCTTGGCTACAACATCGAAACCCACGGGCAGAAGGGTTTCAACGGCGTCGCTATCCTCTCCAGGCTGCCGCTTGAGGATGTGAGCCGCGGCCTGCCCGGCGATGACGGTGATGAGCAGGCCCGCTATATTGAGGCGACGGTTGTCGGCCGTGATGCCCTGCGCATTGCGGGGCTCTACCTGCCGAACGGCAACCCTCAGCCGGGACCCAAGTTTGATTACAAGCTGGCGTGGATGCAGCGGCTGCACGACCGGGCAAGGGCGCTGCTGAAGTCCGAGATGCCGGTGGCGATGATGGGTGACTATAACGTTATCCCCGAGCCACGCGATGCGGCCTTCCCCGAAAAATGGGTCGACGACGCGCTGTTTCAGCCCGAAAGCCGGGCGGCCCTGCGCCGCATCATCCATGACGGCTGGATCGAAGCGGTACGGCTGCATCATCACGGCAGCCAGCGCGGCCCGTTCACTTTTTGGGATTATCAGGCCGGTGCCTGGCAAAAGGACAACGGCATCCGCATCGATCATGTGCTGTTGTCGCCCGAGGCCGCTGATCTGCTGATAGATGTCGGCATCGACCGCGATGAGCGGGCAAAGGAAAAGCCCAGCGACCACGTTCCGGTCTGGGTCGATCTGAACCTGTAAAGGCCACGCCCGCAGGAAAGGGCGGGGATCACCTGCCCTGCATGCCCCCTTGGCACGGGTTCCCGTGGACGGCGATTGCTTTAGTCGCCGTCGTCAGGCACCTCGTCATCATCGCCAAAGCGGGCGTCGTCGTCAAATTCGTCTTCGCCCTCACCAACATATTTCGAGGACAATCTGATCGAATGATTGTCATGGATCGGGTCCATGACGATATCTGCCGGGATCTCTCCCGCCAGCCATTCGCGGATTTCGTCCTTGGTCTCGTCGACGTCCTGTTCCGTGACCCTGGCGATATAGGTTATGAAGGCACGCTGATCGCCGTCGATCTCTTCCAGGTCGCCTTCATCGGCCTCGGGCCATTTTTCAACGATGGCGTCGAAAAAGGCGGGCCAGTTATCGCGGACATGTGCCCATTTCATCAGTAGCCCCCTCCACCACCGAAGCTGCCCTGAACCAGACGCGACGCGCCGGTGATATCTTCGCCTATGCCGGCAACGGTATTGCACGCCGTCAGTCCAAGAAGGGTCAGGACAACAACGATTCGACTAAGTCTCATTTACTTTACCTCCTGCCACCAGGTTTCTGGCATAAAGCCGGGCCAGTCACCGTAAAGCGGCGTCTTTTCAGGATAATCCAGATCGGCGCGATGGGCCAAGCGGGAAATCCGTGAATAGCTGACCGGGATGACATAACGTCCGGCGGTTAAGACACGGTCAAGCGCCCTCACCGCGGCGAGATAATCCTCGCGCGAGCGGGCCTGACCCATTTCGGCGATCATCGCCTCGGCGGCGGGCGAATCCATGCCCATCCAGTTCTTGCTGCCTGTCGTCGTCACCCCGTCGCGGCCCCAATACAGCCGCTGCTCATTGCCCGGCGACAGTGACAGGCCGCGCTCATACCAGGTCATGTCGAACTGGTAATTGTTGGTCCGCTCGACATATTGCGCGGCATCGAGTTGGGTGACGCGTGGGTGAATACCCAGATTGCGCAGCGACTGGACAAAGATATCGACGATCTGCCGGGTCTCGGCGGCGGTGCGCATGGCGCTGCCGGACTGGTTCAGCAAGATCTCAAAGCTGAACGGGCGGCCCTGCGCGTCACGCAGCTCGCCATCTTGCACGGTCCAGCCCGCCTCGGCCAAAAGCTCAAGCGCGGCGCGGATCCCCTTGCGGTCGATGGCCCGCTCACCCCCTTCGGGCAGGGCATAGCCTCCGATCGTGCCGGGGGGCAGGTCGTTGGCAAAGGGGGCCAGCAACTCGGCCTCGCGGCCAGAAGCGGGACCGGGTTCCATCGCCAATTCCGAGTTTGAGAAATAGCTGGTGATACGAGGGTCCTTGCCGCCGCTAAGCGTCATATTGATGAAGCGGTAGTTAAAGGCTTCGATCATCGCTTGCCGCACCCGCCAGTCGGCGAATAGCGGATTGCGGGTGTTCATCACCAGACCAATGATGCCCGAGGGCCGGCCATGGGTGATTTCGGATTTCACGATCCGGCCGTCGCGCATGGCAGGAAAATCAAAGTTCTTTTCCCAGCGTGCCGCGACCAGCTCGCGCCAGACGTCGATCTCGCCAGCCTTGAAAGCCTCGAACATGGCTGAGGCGTCGCCGAAATAGTCGTAACGGATGGTGTCGAAATTGTTCATGCCGCGGGTCACCGGCAGATCGCGTGCCCAGTAGTCGGGGTTGCGGCGCAGTGTGATCGCGCGACCCGGATCAACCTTGTCGATGATATAGGGGCCCGAGCCGATGGGGGCCATCAGGCTGGACTGACCAAAGTCGCGCCCCTCCCATTGCGCCTTTTTCAGTATCGGGCGCATGCCCATCAGCATCACAAGCTCACGATCCGGGGTATTGAAGGTAAAGCGGACCGAGCGCGGGCCAGTCTGCTCCATCTTTTCGACCTTTGACCAGACGACGGTGTAGCGCGGATGCCCTTTGGTCCCCAGCGTCTCATATGACCACATCACATCTTCGATAGTGACCGGAGAACCGTCCGAAAAACGCGCTTCGGGACGCAGAGTGAACTCAACCCAGCTGCGTTCATCATCGGTTTCGACTGTTTCAGCAAGCAGTCCGTAAAGCGTGAAGGGCTCGTCCAGCGAACGCATCATCAGCGGCTCGGCCACGATTCCCGGCTGGGTAAACAGGGGCCAGACCGGGTTGCCCATCAGGATCCACGGGTTCAGCGAATCGAAAGTGCCCGTCTCGGCCAGGCGAATCGTCCCGCCTTTTGGCGCCTCGGGGTTGACGTAAGGCAGATGAGGAAAGCCCGGTTCAAGCGCAGGTTCTCCATACATTGCAATGGCATGCATGGGTTCGGCAGCACTTGCCAGCGGCATGCATGCAACACCCAGACAAAGCGCGATTCGCCGCCAGATCGCGGATTCGTTAGCAAATTTGAAGAATCGCATGCTCGATTGCCCTGATTTCCGGGTCGGTGATCTTGTTAAGCCCGAGATTAACCGGCTGTTCACCGCGACGCAAACTTACGCCTTGGACTCAGAAGGCGAAAAGCGTATAGATAAGGCACTGCTCGATAGGTTTCTTGCCTGTATGAAACCTGCCTCATGACTTGCGCCCGCCTAGTGCGGGCGCTTTTTTTCCTGGGCCTTTCGACCGCTGCTCCTGCTCTTGTGTGGGGCAGGCTTTTTGCCCATGCTGCCGCCAGATTTTGGTTCATGTGGCAGGAGACGGCGATGTTCGAGAAATTCCTTGGCGGCAAGACGGCGGTGGTAACCGGCTCGAATTCGGGAATCGGCCTTGGCATCGCCCATGAACTGGCGCGGGCTGGTGCGGATGTCGTTCTGAACAGCTTTACCGATGCGCCCGAGGATCATGCGCTTGCCGAAAGCATGGCACGTGAACATGGTGTCAAGGTGCGCTATATTCAGGCTGACATGTCAAAGGGGGCCGATTGCCGCGCGCTGATCGAAAAGGCGGGGACCTGCGATATCCTGGTGAATAATGCGGGCATCCAGCATGTTGCGCCGATCCCAGATTTTCCGGCCGGGAAGTGGGATGCGATCATCGCCATCAACTTAAGCTCGGCCTTTCATACCACTGCGGCGGCGCTGCCGCTGATGCGCAAGGCCGGGTGGGGGCGGGTGATCAATATCGCCTCGGCCCACGGCCTGACCGCGAGCGAGTATAAATCGGCTTATGTTGCGGCCAAACATGGTGTCGTCGGTCTGACCAAGGTCACGGCGCTTGAGACGGCGAAAGAGCCGATCACCTGCAACGCGATTTGCCCGGGCTATGTTCTGACCCCGATCGTGGAAAAGCAGATCCCGGACCAGATGAAGACCCATAACATGAGCCGTGAGGATGTGATCGCCAAGGTCATGTTGCAGCGCCAGCCTTCGGGGCAATTCGCCACAGTCGAGCAAATGGGTGGTACCGCAGTGTTCCTGTGCTCGCCCGCAGCGGATCAGATCACCGGGACGACCATTTCGGTCGATGGTGGCTGGACGGCGCTGTAAGCTGGAATTATGGGGCGGCCCGACCGCCCCATAATTTGATCCGGGCCTTAGCCCCAAACCGCCTCAAACTCGCGCCACTCGCCCTTGCTCATGCCGCTGTTTTCCTGGGTCACCGTCTCGCCGGCGAGGCGGCGTTTCAAAACCTCGACGCCTTTCGCGGATAGCTGGACGGCACCCAGACGGTAATCCTCGAACGCGGCATAGGCATGGGGGACCCAGTCGCGGACGATGTTACAAATCACCTCGGCATAGGCGCGAATTTCATATTGTGCATGGGCGTCGGCGCGCAGACGCAGGAAGTGGAACAGGTTGTGCAGGTCCACCTTCCAATACCATTGCGTATAGACATTGGCGGGCAGATTCATGCGCGCCAGTTCACGGGCCAGACCCTGCTGACCTTCCTGGCTCAGCATCTGTTCGTAATGGTCATAGGCGCGCATCGCGTCCTCGCGCAGCAGGTCAAGCACGCGCGCAGCCTCATCCCCTTCCAGCACCTGACCCCGGCCCTGATTGTTCACTGTCGATTGCGCCGCCAGATGCTCGGGGGCGGGAATGTAGAACTCACGGTCAAGAATCGAATAGCGCGCCGAATATTCGTTTACGTTGGCAGTGCGGTGGCGAATCCATTGACGGGCGACAAAGACCGGCAGCTTGACGTGAAGCTTGATCTCGCACATCTCGAAGGGGGTCGAATGCCAGTGCCGCATCAGATAGCGGATCAGCCCTTCGTCATTCGACACCGATTTCGTGCCCCGGCCATAGCTGACCCGCGCCGCCTGGGTGATGGCGGAATCGTCGCCCATATAGTCGATGACACGCACAAGGCCGTGGTCCAGAACCTCATGGGCCTTGTAAAGATGCTGCTCCATCCCCTCGGAAACCGCACGCAGGGTAGGGCTGGGATTTGCACGCTGCTCGTCGATCTGGGCCTGTTGTTCGGGGGTGATGGGCATGGCGGAATCCTCGGCTGATTAAGCATATCTTGTGGCATTACCCGCCGCTACATTCAACAGTTTGTGTCGGCCGTTTGCCGGGGCAGGCTGCCGCAGGCGTTGCAGATACGGGCGTGAAATGTCACTCTGCCGGCGATGGGGCGCCATGACTTGCGCCCGCCAGGCACATCCTGACAGGAGGAAACTACGATGAAGATTCGATATCTGCACACTATGGTGCGGGTGCTGGACCTTGAAAAGAGCATGGCGTTTTTCAAGCTGCTGGGGCTTGAGGAAACCCGGCGCATCGAAAACGAAAACGGGCGTTTTACGCTGGTCTTCATGGCACCGCCCGGCCAGCCCGAATGTCCGGTCGAGCTGACTTGGAACTGGGACGGTGATGAGGGGCTACCGTCGGACAGCCGTCACTTTGGTCATCTCGCCTATCGCGTCGAGAATATCTATGAGATTTGCCAGAAACTGATGGATGCCGGCGTTGCCATCAACCGCCCGCCGCGCGACGGGCACATGGCCTTTGTCCGCAGCCCCGACAATGTCTCGATCGAGCTGTTGCAGGAGGGTGAGCATTTACCCCCGCAAGAACCTTGGGCCAGCATGGAAAATACCGGCCACTGGTAAGACGCGCAAAGACGCAGGGGGTACAAACCCGCCCGTCTGCCACGTGCGATCCCGGGTAAGGATCAGCAGGGATCAATAGATATAGCGGATCTGTTCGGTCCAGAAACGTTCGACCCGCCGCCATTGCAGGTTCACCGCCTCAAGCGGCGGGTCATCAAGCACGCCGGACATCTCCAGTCCCTCAGCGTGGCGCATAAAGAGCTGTGCCACGCAATCGTGCACCTCTTGCCCCGCCGGGGTCAGGCGGACCCGGACTGATCGGCGGTCCATCTCACAACGCTCGTGGTGCAGATACCCCAGCTCGACCAGCTTCTTGAGATTATAGGATACGTTCGAGCCCTGATACATGCCGCGCGACCGCAACTCGCCCGCCGTCACCTCGGCCGTACCAAGATTATAGATCAGCAATGCCTGCACCGGCGTCAGTTCTGACCGGCCCAACCGCTCGAACTCATCCTTGATGAGGTCGAGCAAAAGCCGGTGCAGTCGTTCCAGCACCTGCAGGCTTTCCAGATAAGCCTCGATCCGGCCATTCCGCGGCGGGGCCTGCGGGGCGGGGACCATTCGGGCAGATCTGTGTTGCATGGGCGATTTCCGTTCATGGCCTTGTTTGGGCCAAGATGGCGCAGATTTGCCAATCTTCGGTTAACCGCCGGCAGGTTCGCTAAAATTGCCGCTATTTCTTTACCAGCCGCTCTGCGGCAAAGCGCGCCACGCGGTTCAGCATCGGCACCAGCGCTTCGGGCCCGGCCTGCCGGCCCGAGAGTCGCGCCGTGATCCAGGGGTAAAGATCCTGGTCATTTTCATCGAGCAGCGTTTCGTAGAGATCAAGCTCGGGGTCGTTCATCCCCTCAAGCTCGCTGTCCGAAAAGGGGCCAAGGATCAGATCCATCTCTTTGGTGCCCCGCCGCCAGCTGCGCATCCGCAGCCTTTTCAGCCTTGTCTGTCTGTCGTCCACGCTCGCCCCCGGCTTGCCTGTCTGCGGGGGCGGGCCTATGACAGGACAGCCCAGCCGCAGGATGAGTTCGATGAGCCTTTTGTCCCAGACGCTTGCCCGCGTCAAACCCTCGCCCACTATTGCCATCACGGGCCGCGCGCGCGAACTTGCCGCCGAAGGCCGTGATATCATCAGCCTCTCTGCAGGCGAACCTGATTTCGACACCCCGGCCCATATTCGCGAGGCAGCCAAGGCCGCGATCGACGCCGGCCACACTCGCTATACCGCAGTCGATGGTATCCCCGAACTGAAGCGTGCGATCTGTGACAAGTTCGCGCGGGAAAACGGGCTTGATTACAAGCCCTCGCAGGTCACCGTTGGCACCGGAGGCAAGCAGATCCTATATAACGCCCTGATGGCGACGCTGAACCCGGGGGATGAGGTTATCATCCCCGCGCCCTATTGGGTCAGCTATCCAGATATGGTGCTGTTGGCCGGGGGGACGCCGGTCGTTATCGAAGGGGCGATGCAGAACGGCTATCGCATCACCCCCGAGCAGCTTGAGGCGGCGATCACACCGCGGACGAAATGGGTGATTCTGAACTCGCCTTCGAACCCGACCGGTGCGGGCTATGGCAAAGATCACCTGCGCGGCCTTGCCGATGTCCTGATGCGCCACCCGCATGTCTGGGTACTGTCGGACGATATTTATGAGCATCTGGTCTTTGACGACTTCCGCTTTGTCACGCCTGCACAGGTCGAGCCGGGGCTGAAGTCGCGCACGTTGACCATGAACGGCGTTTCAAAAGCCTATGCGATGACCGGCTGGCGCATCGGTTATGGTGCGGGACCCGAAGAGCTGATCCGCGCCATGGCCAAGCTGCAGTCGCAATCGACGTCGAACCCCTGTTCGATCAGCCAGTATGCGGCACTGGCCGCGTTGGAGGGGCCACAGGATTACATCAACGAAAGTCGCGCCGTCTTTCAGCGCCGCCGCGATCTGGTCGTCGCGGGGCTGAATGCCTGCCCCGGCATTGATTGCCCGGTGCCGCAGGGGGCATTCTATGTCTACCCCTCGATTGCGGCATTGATCGGCAAGACCTCGGCCGCTGGTACGGTGATCGTGGATGATGAGGCTTTTGCCACGGCGCTGCTGGATGAGACCGGGGTTGCGGTCGTCTTTGGCGCGGCCTTTGGGCTGTCGCCGCATTTCCGTATCTCTTACGCGACCTCGGATGAGGTGCTGGCAGACGCCTGCGCGCGTATCAAGCGTTTCTGCGAAGGCTTGCGCTGAAAACGGCGGCGGCGGGGCAGGGACCCCGCCGCCCTGTCACAAGACCGGTCAGGCCACGAAAAGCTGGGGTTTCGTCAGGCTTTCGGGGCGCAGGATCGCGTCCAGACGCTCTTTGGGCAACAGACCCTTTTCCAATACCAGCTCATAAACGCCGCGGCCGGTCAGATGCGCCTCGGTTGCGACCTCGGTTGCGGCGGCATAGCCGATATAGGGGTTCAGTGCCGTGACAATCCCGATCGAGCGGCGCACGGTTTCCTTGAGCACGTCGCGATTGGCGGTGATGCCGCGCACGCAGTTATGTTCCAGCGTCTGACAGGCCGCGATCAGATGGCTGACCGAACGGAACATGCTGTAGGCTATCACCGGCTCAAAGGCGTTCAGCTGCAATTGCCCGCCCTCGGCCGCCATGGTGATGGTCATGTCATTGCCGATCACCTCGAAACAGACCTGATTGACGACCTCGGGGATGACCGGGTTCACCTTGCCGGGCATGATCGATGAGCCGGCCTGTTTCGCAGGCAGGTTGATTTCGTTGAACCCGGCGCGCGGCCCGGATGAGAGCAGCCGCAGGTCGTTGCAGATCTTGCTGAGCTTGACCGCCACGCGTTTCAGCACACCGGATACCTGTACAAAAGCGCCGCAATCCTGCGTTGCCTCGACCAGATCGGGGGCGGTGACCACTGGGATCACGGTGATTTCCGCCAGCCGTGCCCTTACCCGTTCGGCATATTCGGGGTGAGTGGTGATGCCGGTTCCGATGGCCGTAGCGCCAAGGTTGATCTCGCAAACGAGGCTTGCTGCTTCGGCAAGGCGGGTCTCATCCTCTCCGATGGTGATGGCAAAGGCGTTGAATTCCTGCCCCAGTGTCATTGGCACCGCCTCTTGTAGCTGGGTGCGGCCCATCTTGAGGATATCAGAGAACTCGGCGCCTTTTTCGGCAAAGGCCCCACGCAACGAGGCCAAAGCCGCGATTACATTTTGCAACCCACGCCACGAGGCCAGCCGCAATGCCGTCGGATAGACGTCATTGGTGGACTGGCTCATGTTCACATGTTCGTTCGGGTGCAGATATTGGTATTCGCCCTTGGCATGGCCCATGATTTCAAGGGCGCGGTTGGCGATCACTTCATTGGCATTCATATTGGTCGAGGTCCCGGCCCCGCCCTGAATCTGATCGACCACGAACTGATCGTGCAGCTTGCCGGCGCGGATTTCTTCGCAGGCTGCGACGATGGCGTCGCGGCGCTCGGGCGAAAGCAGACCCAGATCGGCATTGGCCAGCGCCGCCGCTTGCTTGATCGCGGCAAGGGCCCGGATCAGCTCGGGAATTTCACCGATCGGCCTGCCCGAGATCGGGAAGTTCTCGACGGCGCGCAAGGTATGGACGCCCCAATAGGCCTCGGCAGGCACCTCGCGATCGCCAAGCAGGTCGTGTTCGATGCGGGTTTTTTTCATGTTCACCTCGGGCGCAGGCACCCGGCCCGCCAAGGCGGTTCCGGCGCGATGCGCATTTCTGTCGGATATGTTGCTATGACAGGGCGTGACGCGCCCCTGTGTGTTCAAGATTTAGGCAGGATCAGCAGCGTTTTCCAATGCCAAGTCGCGCTGGGTTATTCTGTTTCTGCATAACCCTCGCCAAGCTCACGCGCGGCCTGCCACACCCGGCCGGTAATCCCGCGCCCGCGGGCGGCATTGCGGTAAAGGCGGATCTCCATCGGCAGTTCGGGGGCGACGACTTCCAGGCGGCTGGTCTCGATTTCGCTTTCGACCAGCCGGCGGGGCAGCCAGACCACGCCGTGACCGGCGACGGCCATGCTTTTCATCGCCTCGGCCATGCTCGCTTCATCGGTATGGGCGACATAGACTTTGGGCGCGCCGGGTTGGGTCAGCGCGATCCGGGCCATGGCGTTCAGAAACGAGCCGCGTGAATATTTCAGCATCGGCATGCCCTCGGTCAGCCATTCCTCGGGCCAGCCGGGGCGGGCGACGGCGACAAGGCTGTCCTGACCGACGACCAGATGCGGAAAGCCCTCTGGGTCCAGCGGGATGTTCACCTGTGGGTGGGCATAGGTCAGGAAAAAATCATAACCGCCCTCGGTCAGGGCCTCGATGCAGCGGTCAAAGTTTTCGGGCTTGACGCGGCTGGTCATCTGGCCGGCCACTGCCTTTAGCCGCATCAGCCAGCTGGGCAGAAAGGTCACGGTCAGACTGTGCAGCGCCACAAATGAAATCTCTCTGCCATGACTGCGGGTGTGATCCCGAAACTCGGCGCGGCGGGCGTTGATCATGCGCACGGCCTCTTCGGCGGTTTCGCGAAACAGCACACCTTCCGGGGTCAGGGTCACCGGATAGCTTTCGCGTGACAAAAGGTCCGTTCCCAGCCATTCCTCAAGTGCACGGATGCGGCGGCTAAAGGCGCTTTGCGTCACCCCGCGCAACTCGGCCGAGCGCGAGAAGCTGTGCGTTTCGGCCAGAACCAGAAAATCCTCAAGCCATTTGAAATCCATGTGCCCCCCTTTTGCCCGCTTTAGCCGAGCCCTCGCCAGCGCGCCACGACAAAGGCGGCTGCGGGTGCTGCGGGGTCAGATCTCGGTCCAGTTCTGCTCGACCACCGCCTCCATCGAAACATAGCTGTTCGTTGCGTGCAGATGCGGCAGGGTCGAGATGTGCTGGGCAAGGATCCGGCGATAATCGGTCATATCGCGCGAACGGACCTTGATCAGATAATCAAAGCCTCCGGCGATCATGTAGCACTCTTCGACCTCAGGGATGGCGCGGACGGCGGCGTTGAAGCGCTCCAGCGCCGGCTGCCGGGTATCGGACAACCGTACCTCGACATAGGTGACGTGCGTGAGGCCCAGCTTGAGCGGAGAGAGGATGGCGCGATAGCCCGTGATCAGCCCCATTTCCTCAAGCTGGCGGATGCGCAGCGCCACCGGTGTCTTGCTAAGCCCGACCTTGCGCGCCAGCTCGGTGATGGGAATACGGGCATTTGCCACCAGCTCTTGCAGGATCTTGCGATTGGTGGCGTCGAGCGCTTCTTCCATGGTCCAGATATGGCCTGATCTTCGTGACGATTGGCTATGAAGATGGCATAATATGGTCACATGGTCTAGCTCATTGCCGCTATCAGGGCCTTGTCTTGCAGGAGAATGCCATGCCCGTTCCGTCCCGTTCCGCTGATCTGCCCCTTTCTGCCCTGGACCTTGAGGCAAAGTTCCAGCCCGAGGCCGCGCTTTTGCAGCGCCTCAGTGCCGAGGCGGCGCTTTCGGATGCTCAACGTGCCGCGATCACGGCCCGGGCTGCTGATCTGGTGCGCCGGATCCGGTCCGAGGCGAAACCGACTCTGATGGAGCATTTTCTGGCCGAATACGGCCTTTCGACGCGTGAAGGCGTGGCGCTGATGTGTCTGGCCGAGGCGATGCTGCGCGTCCCGGACCGCCAGACCATCGACGCGCTGATCGAGGACAAGATCGCGCCCTCGGACTGGGGCAAACATCTGGGCGAGGCGTCCTCATCGCTGGTCAATGCCTCGACCTGGGCGCTGATGCTGACGGGCAAGGTGCTGGACGACGATCAGGGCGGCATCGCTGGCACTTTGCGTGGGGCCATCCGCAGGCTGGGCGAACCGGTGATCCGCGCCGCCGTCGGCCGGGCGATGAAAGAGATGGGGCGGCAGTTCGTGCTGGGTCAGACCATCGAGGCGGCGCTTGAACGTGCCGCGCAGCGCGAGGCGCAGGGCTTTACCTACAGCTATGACATGCTGGGCGAGGCGGCGATGACCGGTGCGGATGCGGCGCGCTATGCCCGGGACTATTCCGATGCCATCGCGGCGATTGCCAAGGCCTGCACCAAAGGGTCGGTGCAGATGAACCCCGGCATCTCGATCAAGCTGTCGGCGCTGCATCCACGTTACGAGGTTGCGCAAGAGGCCCGGGTCATGGCCGAACTGGTGCCGGTGGTGCTGTCACTTGCCCGGCAGGCCAAGGCTGCTGGCATGGGCATGAACATCGACGCCGAAGAGCAGGACCGGCTGGTCCTGTCCCTGAAAGTGATCGAGGCGGTGCTGTCTGACCCCTCGCTTGCCGGCTGGGACGGGTTCGGCGTCGTGGTTCAGGCCTATGGCAAACGCGCCGGTCAGGTGATCGACTGGCTGCATGCTTTGGCTGAAAGGCTGGATCGCCGCATCATGGTCCGGCTGGTCAAGGGCGCATACTGGGACAGCGAGATCAAGCGCGCTCAGGTCGAGGGGCTGCCGGGCTTTCCGCTGTTCACCACCAAGGTTGCAACCGATGTCAGCTATATCGCCAATGCCCGTAAGCTGATCGGCTATGCCGACCGCATCTATCCGCAATTCGCCACCCATAACGCCCATACCGTGGCCGCGATCCTTGAAATGGTTGGCGATATCGAATTTGAGTTCCAGCGCCTGCATGGCATGGGTGAACGTCTGCATGACATTGTTTTGCGCGATCACAACGGTCGTTGCCGTATCTATGCGCCGGTCGGGGCGCATCGCGACCTGTTGGCCTATCTGGTCCGCCGCCTGCTGGAGAATGGCGCCAACAGCAGCTTTGTGCATCAGATCGTGGATGAGGCGGTTACGCCCGAAGAGGTCGCGCGTGATCCGCTTGAGGCATTGGCCTCGGCGCAGCCTCCTGCCGGGCTGGTGGCACCTGATGCACTGTTTGGCGCGACGCGTCCCAACTCGCAGGGGTTTGACCTTAGCGATGAAACAACGCTCGCCCGGATCGAGGCCGCTCGGCAGGGCTCGCTGCCTGACGCTGCGTCGCTGACCGTCTCGCCCTCCTCGGGGCAGCGGGCAGAGGTCCTGAACCCCGCAAGTGGTGAGGTCGTTGGCCATGTGACCGAGGCGGATGCCGAAACCGTTGCGCGCGCCATCGAGGATGCCCGGATCTGGGACGCATCCGCCCCTTTCCGTGCTGAGGCTCTGCGCCGTGCCGCTGATCTTTACGAAGCGAATTTCGGCCCGATCTTTGCGGTTCTTGCGCGCGAGGCGGGCAAGACCCTGCCCGATTGTGTGGGTGAACTGCGCGAGGCGGTGGATTTCCTGCGATATTATGCCGCCGAGGGCGAGGCCCAGACCGGACGTCCGCGCGGCGTGATCGCGGCGATCAGCCCGTGGAACTTTCCGCTGGCCATTTTTACCGGCCAGATCGCGGCGGCTTTGATGGCTGGCAATGCAGTGCTGGCGAAACCGGCCGAGCAGACGCCGCTGATCGCTGCCATTGCCGTGCGCCTGCTGCATGAGGCAGGGGTGCCCAAATCTGCGCTGCAACTTCTGCCCGGTCAGGGCGGGACGGTCGGTGCGGTGCTGACCTCGGACCAGCGTATCAATGGCGTGGTCTTTACCGGCTCGACCGAGACGGCGCAGATCATCGCGCGCGCCATGGCCGAGCATATGGCCCCCGGCACACCATTGATTGCCGAGACCGGGGGACTGAACGCGATGATCGTCGATTCGACTGCCCTGCCTGAACAGGCGGTGCGCGATATCGTCGCCTCAAGCTTCCGTTCGGCGGGGCAACGTTGCTCGGCGCTGCGCTGCCTTTACGTGCAAGAGGATATCGCACCGCATCTGATCGCCATGATCAAAGGCGCCATGGATGAGCTGCGCATCGGCGATCCGTGGCGGCTTGCGACCGATGTCGGGCCGGTGATCGACGCCGAGGCACAGGCAAATATCGAGCAATATCTTGAAAGCCGCGCGAATCTCGTCCTGCATCGGGTCTGGGCGCCGAAACAGGGGCATTTTGTGGCGCCGGTGCTGCTTGGTGTCAAAGGTATCGACGATCTTGACCGTGAAATCTTTGGTCCCGTCCTGCATGTCGCAACCTTCCGCGCGGGAGAGCTGGATCAGGTGATCGCGGATATCAACCGGCGTGGTTTTGGCCTGACCTTTGGCCTGCACACCCGGATCGATTCGCGGGTGCAAGAGGTGTCGGACGCGATCCATGCCGGCAATATTTACGTCAACCGTAACCAGATCGGCGCGGTGGTCGGCAGTCAGCCCTTTGGGGGCGAGGGGCTGTCGGGCACCGGCCCGAAGGCGGGCGGGCCGCTTTATCTGGGACGCTTCTTTGCGCCCGAGACCGTGAACGTCACAGATGCGGGGCAGGGCGGAACGGCGGATCTTGGTACGCTAAGTGCCGCTTTGCGTACGGCCGGCGCAGCCCGGATCGACGAGCGGCTGATGCCCGGCCCGACCGGAGAGCTGAACCGTCTCGTTCTTCATGCCCGTGCGCCGCTGATCTGCCTTGGGCCGGGGCGCGAGGCGGTCGCGGCGCAGGTGGCGGCGGTCAGTGCACTTGGCGGTCATGCCGTGCCGGTCCATGGACATCTGCCCCCCGAGGCGCTGGAGGCGCTGCAAGGTTTCTCGGCGGTACTGTGGTGGGGCGATGCCGCCCAGGGGCGCGCCTATGCCCGTGTGCTGGCAGCGCGTAAAGGACCGATCCTGCCGTTGATTACCGCTGCACCTGATCTGGCCCATGTCGCGCATGAGCGTCATCTGTGCGTCGATACCACTGCTGCGGGCGGTAATGCCGCATTGCTGGCGGGTTAAACACGCATAGCTCCGGCCCGCGTCGGGCGGGCCGGTCAGTCCTTGCGCATTGCCTCAAGCCAGGCATGGATCGCGGTCAAAGCCTCGGGTTCGTCAAGAAAGGGGATATGCGCGCGGTCGGGGACCTCGGCCCGGATCATGTCCGGACGGCGACGCTGCATTTCGTTGGCAGTATCTCTTGCCAAAAGGTCCGAATTCGCCCCCCGGATCAGTGCCAGAGGCAACCCCTGCGCCGTGTCGAACATCGGCCAAAGATCGACCTCGGGTCCCTCAAAGGCTGCCATGAACGCCTGCCGCAGTTCGGGATCGTAGTTGATGCGCAGGCCAGCGGGCGTTTCAAGATAATGGCGCTGTGCCTCTTCCAGCCAGCGGCTTGCGGGGACATTGGCAAAGCCGGGCATATTCGCGGGCAGACGCTGCGCCAGATCCTCCAGGGTTTTGGCGGCAGGGTTGCGGCCCAGATAGTCGAAAATACGAACCAGCCCTTCACGTTGCAGGACCGGACCGACATCGTTCAGACACAGGCCCAACAGCCGGTCATGCGCGGTCGCGGCCAGAAACATGCCGATGATCCCGCCCCGCGAGGTGCCGAGCACCGCCGCCCGCTCAATCCCCAGGTGATCCAGAAGGGCCAGCGCATCCCGTGCCTCTTGCAGGACGGTATAGCTGTTGCCGCCGGTCCAGTCGGAATCGCCTCGGCCCCGGTAGTCGGGCCGGATCAGCCGTACCCCGGACAGATGCGGGGCAAGATAGTCAAAGTCGCGCCCCGTCCGGGTCAGACCGGCCAGTGCCAGAACCGGCAGCCCTTCGCCTTCATCGCGATAGGCAAGCTTTGCGCCGTCCTCGGCCCGGAAAAAGCGCGGGCTCATTACAGGTTTTCCGATTGCGGCATTCCCAGAACGTGATAGCCGCCATCGACCAGCACGATTTCCCCTGTGGTGCAGGCACCCCAGTCCGAACACAGCCAGACCGCCGTGCCGCCGATCGCCTCAAGCGTCGCATTGGCGCGCAGTGGGGCGTTGGCCTCGGTGTGGCGATAGGTCTTGCGCGCGCCGCCGATCGCTGCGCCGGCCAGCGTTTTCATCGGGCCGGGGCTGATCGCGTTGACGCGGATCCCCTCGGGGCCAAGGTCATTGGCCAGATAGCGGACCGAGGATTCCAGCGCCGCCTTGGCCACCCCCATGACGTTATAGAACGGCGTGACCCGGTTCGAGCCGGCATAGGTCAGCGTGATGATCGAACCGCCGTCCTTCATCAGCGGCTGCGCGCGGCGGGCCAGATCAATCAGCGAATAACAGGAAATCGTCAGCGAGTTCTTAAAGTTGTCGCGGGTCGTATTGATAAAACGGCCAGTCAGTTCAGTCTTGTCGGAGTAGGCGATGGCGTGGATCAGAAAGTCGAGCCCACCCCAGCGCGTCTCGATCTGTCCAAAAGCGCGGTCGAGCGATTCGTCATCCAGCACGTCCACATCCATCAGGAAATCAGAACCAAGCGACTGCGCCAGCGGCTCGACCCGCTTGCCAAAGGCTTCGCCCTGATAGGTAAAGGCCAGTCCGGCACCCTCGTCAGCCAGAGCTCGCGCAATCCCCCAAGCGATAGAACGGTCATTCGCGACCCCCATGACAAGGCCGCGTTTCCCTTTCATCAATTCGCCCATGGTTTAACCTTTTCCTGATTCATTCACGATATTTGGACAACACCAGCGTGGCGTTGGTGCCGCCAAAGCCGAAACTGTTGGAAAGGACGCTGTCAAAATCGACATTGTCCATCCGTTCACGCACGACCTCGGCGGGTTGGATTTCGGGGTCGAGTTCGGTGATATTGGCCGAGGCGGCGATAAAGCCGTTCTGCATCATCAGCAGCGAATAAATCGCCTCATGCGCGCCGGTCGCGCCCAGCGAATGCCCGGTCAGGGATTTGGTAGATGAGATGGGCGGTACAGCGCCCTCGCCAAAGACGCGGCGCAGCGCCTTGACCTCGCCGACATCACCCACCGGGGTCGAGGTGCCATGCGCATTGACATAGCTGACCTGCCGCCCCTCGGGCAGGGTAGACAGTGCCAGCCGCATCGACCGCTCTCCGCCCTCGCCAGAGGGGGCGACCATGTCATAGCCGTCGCTGGTCGCGCCATAGCCCGTGACTTCGGCATAGATCTTGGCACCGCGCGCCAGCGCGTGACCCAGTTCCTCAAGCACGACGACGCCGGCGCCACCGGCAATGACAAAACCGTCGCGGGTAACGTCAAAGGGCCGGGATGCGCTTTGTGGCGTGTCGTTATATTTCGACGACATCGCCCCCATGGCGTCAAAAAGGCAGGACAGCGTCCAGTCCAGCTCTTCGCCACCACCCGCAAAGACGATGTCCTGCTTACCCATCTGGATCAACTCGGTACCATTGCCGATGCAATGGGCCGAGGTCGAGCAGGCCGAGGTGATCGAATAGTTCACACCCTTGATGCGGAACGGCGTCGCCAGACAGGCCGAATTGGTCGAGGACATGCAGCGCGTGACCATAAAGGGTCCCATACGCTTGGGCGCACCCTTTTCCAGCACGATGCGATGCGCGTCGAACAGATTCGCGGTCGACGGCCCGCCAGACCCCATGACCAGGCCGGTGCGTTCGTTCGAGACATCCTCGGGCGCAAGGCCCGCGTCCTCGATCGCCTGTTCCATGGCGATGAAGTTATAGGCGGCACCCATGCCCATAAAGCGCAGGTTGCGCTTGTCGATGTAATCCTCGACCGCGATTTGTGGCATGCCGTGGACCTGGCTGCGAAAGCCGTGCTCGGCATATTCCGGGGCAAAGACGATCCCCGACCGGCCGGTCCGCAAGCTTTCGGTGACTTCGGCGGCATTATTGCCGATGGGAGAGACGATGCCCAACCCGGTGATGACGACACGGCGCATGGCGTGCTCCTGGTTCCTGGGTCAGGCGGCCGACAGGGCCACCTTCATATCCTTGACCTCGTAGATCGTTTCACCGTCGGCCTCGACGCGGCCGTCGGCAACGCCCATGGTCAGTCGGCGGGTCTGGATCGCCTTGGTAAAGTCGACGAAATAACGCAAAAGCTTGCGGTCGGGGCGTACCATGCCGGTCAGCTTGACCTCGCCCACACCCAGCGCATAGCCGCGCCCCTGCCAGCCGCGCCAGCCAAGGTTAAAGCCGGTCAGCTGCCACAGCCCGTCAAGACCCAGACAGCCGGGCATGATGGGGTTGCCGGGGAAATGGCACGGAAAGAACCAAAGCTCGGGATGAATATCGAATTCGGCGACAACATGGCCTTTGCCGTGCAGGCCACCCTCGGCCGAGATATCGGTAATGCGGTCCATCATCAGCATCGGCGGTTCGGGCAATTGGGCATTTCCGGGGCCGAACAGCTCGCCACGGGCGCAGGCCAGCAAATCTTCCTTGTCAAAGCTGGTCCGTGTCATCGTCATGCGCGTCTGTTCTCCTCGATCCGGCATTGCGTTGCTCATGCTGTCCGTGCTGCTGTCGCCGGGCAACGCCCTGCACGAAACCTGACCTTCGATCTATCATTCCGTCGCGGCAAGGCGCAAGGGCGCAGGGGGTGTTGATGATCGGGCCCTCTGTCGCACCCACCTGTATATTGGAAAGCCCCCGCCGGTTTCTTCTTTCGTGTAAAAATATCCATTAATAACAGTGCATCGTCAGGCCGCGTGTTCTGCCAATTCACCGGCTCGCCGCGCGATCAGGCCGATCCCAGCCGCAATATCACCGTCGCGGATCGAGGAATAACCCAGACGAAAGAACGGGCAGGGGACCGGCGGGGTCTCGAAAAATACTTCTCCCGGCTCGATCAGAACGCTGTCGTCAAGCAGCCGCGCGGCCAAAGCGCCGCTATCGATCCCCACTGGTCCTTCAATCCACAGGCTTGAGCCGCCCGAACGTGCTGCCCCGGCAATGCGCAGGGGTGTGGCAGCCAATGCGTCTTCCATCAACGCGCGACGACGCTTCAGCGCGCCGCGCAGCCGCACGATATGGGCGTCGTAATGCCCTAGCGCGAGAAAATAGGCAGTGATCCGTTGCAGGTGGTTCGGAGGGTGACGCAACATGATCGCCCGTAGCGCCCGCGCCCGCGCAATGAATGGCTTGGGGGCAACCATGTAGCCGATGCGCAGTCCCGGAAACAGCGACTTTGAGAAGCTGCCGATATAGATCACCCGCCCGCTGTGATCGAGCGATTTCAGCGCCGGGGCCGGTGGGGCAAGATAGGACATCTCGAAATCGTAATCATCCTCGATGATCAGAAAATCCTGCGCGGCGGCGCGGGCCAGCAGGTCGCGGCGGCGCGGCAGCGGCATGGTCGCGCCGGTAGGGATATTGTGACTGGGGGTGACGATCACCAGCCGCGTGTCCTGGGGCAAAAGCTCGGGGTTCAGCCCGCCCTCATCGACGGTCAGAAAGGTCGTGGGACTGTTCGCGCGGCGCAACGTTTCGGCGAAATCGGGGTAGCCGGGATCCTCGGTCACCGCCAGCCGGTCACCCCGGGCAAGCAGTTCAATGGCAATGAAAAGTGCGTTTTGCGCCCCAAGCGTCACCAATACTTCATCTGGCTCGGCCTGAATCCCGCGCCGGGGCAGTGAGTGCGAGCAGATATAGTCGATCAACATCGGATCGTCGGCGCCGTAAAGATCCGAAGCAAGTTCGCCAAAGTCCCGCGTCCCCCAGGCCCGTCGTGCGCAGTCGCGCCAGGCGTTGTGGTCAAACAGCGCCGCATCGCTTTGCCCATAGATGAAGGGATAGCGAAAATCCTGCCAGTTTGAGGGCTTGCGGATCACCCGCTGACGCGGCACCTCGCCTGCAAGCCAGCGGTCCCAGTCAAGAGCGGTCTGGCCGGGCAAGGATCTGGCGGCCCTCAGCCGGCGATGGGGGACGGTTGCGGCGACCATGACGCCGGAACGCGGCCGGGTCTCCAGATAACCCTGGCTGATCAGCTCCTGATAGACCAGCGTGACGGTCATCCGTGACAGGCCCAGCGATTCGGCCAGCCCCCGGGTTGAGGGCAGCCGCGTGCCCGGCCGCGCCCGTGTCTCAAGGATCGCCCGTACGATGGCGGCTGCCAGCCGCGCCTGCAACGTCCCTGCCTCGCTGTCGCGCAGGAAGTACATCTCGACGGGGATTCGGTCGCTCATCTGGACTTATCTTTCCTTTTAACTGGACATATCGTTACGCCCCGTCACCTGCAACATTTTGCCGCATAAGCAGCCGCTGAGAGCTGTCCCGTGTCAGGAAGATTTGTCCGGGCGAAAAGCCCGGTCACGTCGCAGGACCAACAACGCAAAGACAGGGAGTCATGACAATGACCAGCATGGACCGGGCCGGAACGTTTCTGGCCGCGATCGCGCTTGCCGCAGGGCTGGGCCTTGCAGGGCCGGCCGGGGCCGAAACCACGGTGGTGGTGGGCTATCAGCAGATCGTCGGCCCCTTTATCGCCGCCATTGCCGATGGGCGGCTGGACGCCGCTGCCGAAAAGGCGGGCTACAAGATCGACTGGCGGCAGTTCTCATCGGGCGGGGATATCTCGACCGCGCTTGCCTCGGGCAATGTGCCGGTGGGGGTGCTGGGCTCGACCGGGATCGCCGCTGCCACCACGCGCGGGGTTGAGTTCGAGCTGTTCTGGATCCTCGACAATATCGGCAAGGCCGAGGCGCTGGTCGCCCGCAAAGGCTCGGGCATCGAAAGCACTGCCGACCTGACTGGCAAGGATGTCGCGGTGCCTTTTGTCTCGACCTCGCATTTCCATCTGCTGGTCGGCATGGACCAGGTGTGGAAGATCGACCCGCGCGGTGTGAACATCCTGAACATGAAACCGCCGCAGATCCTTGCGGCCTGGCAGCGCGGCGATATCGACGCGGCCTATGTCTGGCCTCCGGTGCTGACCGAACTGATGAAAGAGGGCAAGGTCATCGCCGATAGTGAGGTGATCGGCGCGGCAAGTGTCCCGATCTTTGACGGGCTGGTCGCGGATAAGGATTTTGCCGCCAGGAACCCTGCATTCATGGAGGCGTTCACCAGCACGCTGGCCGAGGCTTATGCCGATTACAACGCCAATAAAGCGGCATGGACGGCGGATTCCCCGCAGGTCGCGGGTATCGTCAAGATGATCGGCGGCGACCCCGCCGGCACGGTCGAGGCGCTGAATATGCTGACCTTTCCCGACGCGGCCGAACAAGCATCTGAAAGATGGCTGACCGGCGGTGCGGAACGGGCACTGGGCGAAAGCGCGCGATTCCTTGCTGAGCAAAAGCAGATCGACCGCTCGCTCGACGATTATGCCCCCTTTGTGAACGCAAGCTACGCCAGTGCCGCTGCGCAATAGCCGTCCCGATCCCATCCGCAGAAAATTCCGCGCTGCAAACCCTCGTTCTGAAGGATCGCCGAGATGCAGACACTGAAAGTTTCAAACGTCAGCCTGATCTATCCGGGCCATCACCAGGGCGCGCCGATCACCGCGCTCAAGGGTGTCGACCTTGAAGTCAAAAGCGGCGATTTCGTCGTCGCCCTGGGGGCTTCGGGTTGTGGCAAGACCACGCTGCTGAACCTGATGGCGGGGTTCATGGCCCCCTCGTCGGGACAGATCACGCTGGGCGACCGCCCTGTCACCGGGCCCGGCGCTGACCGGGGTGTCGTGTTCCAGAAACATGCGCTGCTGCCCTGGCTGAACGTGATCGACAATGTGGAATTCGGTCTCAAGCTGCAGGGCGTGGACGCCAGGACCCGGCGAGAGCGTGCGGTCAGGAACCTTGCTTTGGTTGGCTTGCAGGATTTCCACAACCAGATGATCTATCACCTGTCGGGCGGCATGCAGCAGCGTGTCGGCATCGCCCGCGCGCTGACCTGCGATCCGGCCATGCTGCTGATGGACGAGCCGATGGCGGCGCTGGACGCGCTGACCCGCGAGACGGTGCAAGAGCTGTTGCTGCAGATCTGGCAACAGACCGACAAGATGTATTTCTTTATCACCCACAGTGTCGAAGAGGCGCTGTTTCGCGGCTCGCGGCTGATCGTCATGTCACCGCGTCCGGGGCGCATCACCCATACCTATGAGCTGGACTTCAACCGCCGCTTTCTGGCCGGGGGCAATGCCCGCGCCATCAAGTCCAGCCCTGACTTCATCGAAATGAGGGAGCAGATCCTTGGCATCATCTATGGTGACGAACGTGCCGCCGCGCGGGAGAAGGTCCATGCTTGAGCGGTTGACAAGGGCGCGTCCGGCTCGGCCGGGTGTCTCTTACGGGGCGCCCGGGGATGGCTCCAGCGCGATTATCAGCCTGGCCACGGCGCTGGTACTGATTGCGCTGTGGTTTCTGATCACCGGCATGGGCTGGGTCCGGCCGCTGTTTCTGCCCTCACCCGGGGCGGTCTGGGACAAATTTGTGCTGGCCGTGACCGAGGGCGTATCGAACTCGACCCTTGTACAGCATACTCTGGCCAGCCTTGGCCGGGTGCTGGGGGCCTTTTTCCTGGCGCTTGTCATCGCGGTGCCGGTTGGCATTCTGATGGGGGTGAACCGGGTGGTGCGGGGTCTGCTTGACCCGGTGATCGAGTTCTATCGCCCGCTGCCGCCGCTGGCCTATCTGCCCCTTATCATCATCTGGTTGGGCATCGGCGAGTTTCCCAAGATATTCCTGATCTTCCTTGCCATCTTTGCACCCATGGCGATTGCCGCGCGTTCGGGCGTGCGCTCTGTCTCGACCGAGCAGATCCACGCCGCCTATGCGATGGGGGCCAGCAGGCTGCAGGTGATCCGGCATGTGATCCTCAAGGCTGCGCTGCCTGAAATCTTTACCGGCATGCGTATCGGTATCGGGGTCGGCTGGACCACGCTGGTCGCGGCCGAGATGGTGGCAGCGCATCGAGGCCTGGGCTTCATGGTTCTGAACTCGGCCGAATATCTGGCAAGCGATGCTGTGATCATGGGGATCATCGTCATCGGTGTGCTGGCCTTTGCCTTTGACCTGCTTATCCGCCGCATCGAACGGGCACTGATCCCGTGGAAGGGCAAGATCTGACCGTCCCGATCTGAGAACCGGAAATTTTTACCAGAACTGTCCCGGAGGTGCGCCCGCGTGCCGCCGACCGGGGAAGGAGTATCCAGAAATGACCCGTAAGCTGACTGCTGATGATCTGAAGGCCACGTTCGACGCCTTTAACCGCCATGACATCGACGGGGTGATGACCCATTTTGCCCCGGACTGCGTGTTCTACACCGTGGGTGGTGAGTACGAATACGGCAACCGGATCGAGGGTAAGGCGGCCATCGCCAGTGCTTTTCAGGCGGTCTGGACGACAATGCCGGACGTGCAATGGGCCGATCACACGCATTTTCTGTCCGGGGATGGAACGCGCGGGGTCAGTCAGTGGACCTTTCGCGCCACCAACCCCGACGGCACCCGGATCGAGGTGCAGGGCGTGGATCTGTTCCGCATCCGCGACGGGCTGATCGTTGAAAAACAGGCGCTGCGCAAGCAACGCCCGGCGATCCCGGCCATGGTCTCTGCCACGAAATGAGGGCCGCCATGCAGGCTATCGAAAAACGTGCGGGCTCGGTCCCATTCGACCCGTTCTATGACCCGATGACGACGCGGGGGTTGGGACCGCGCAGTGACTACGCGCCGACCTACTGGATCGGAACCGCAGGTCCTCCGCCCGCAGATGACGGGCCGGTCACGCGTGACATGGATGTCGATGTGGCGGTGATCGGTTCGGGCTATACGGGCCTTTCCTGCGCCATTCATCTGGCACGGATGCATGGCATCAAGGCCACCGTGCTTGAGGCGAACGGCGTTGCCTATGGCTGCTCGACCCGCAACGGCGGGCAGGCGCAGATCAGTGCCGGCCGGCTTAAGCGCAGCCAGTGGATCGAACGCTGGGGCCTTGATACAGCCCGCCGCCTTCATGCCGAAATCTGCGAGGCTTTTGCCCTGTTCCGGAACCTGATCAGCGATCCGCTGATCGACTGCGACCCACAGGATGGAGGGCACTATTATATCGCCCACAAGGCCTCGGCCATTCCGGCGCTGGAACGCGAGGCCGCTCTTTTGCGCGATACCTTCGGCTATGACGCCCGGATGATCTCACGCGATGAGCTGCACCGCTCGGTCGTGCGCGACATGGAGGCGCATGGCGCCATGTGGGAGGCAGACGGCGTCGGCATCCATGCCGCGAAACTGGCCTTTGGCTATCTGCGGCTGGCGCGCGAACTGGGTGCAACCGTCCATACCGACAGCCCGGTTCAGGGGTGGGAATACAAGGGCGGCGTGCATTACCTGCGCACCCCTGGCGGGGTGGTGCGGGCGCGCCGGGTGGCGGTGGCGACGGCGGCCTATGCGCCGCGCGGTCTGCATCTGCGGCTTAAGGACCGGCTGATGCCGATCATGTCGAACAGCATCGTCACCCGGGTCCTGACCGGGGATGAGTTGCAGGCGGCCGGCATCCGCAAACTGTCGCCGCTGACCGATACGCGCACGCTGCGCCATTATTACCGGCTTTTGCCTGACAACCGGCTGCAAATCGGATCGCGTGCTGCAATCACGGGGCGCGATGCGGCGAACCCCGCCCATCTGCATGCACTGCAAGAGGGGATGTATCGCAAGTTCCCCGCCCTGCGCGGGATCGAGCTTGATTACAGCTGGTGGGGCTGGGTGGACGTCAGCCACGACATGATGCCGCGCATTACCGGCATGCCCGATCTGCCGGGGGCGTTCTATGCGCTCGGCTATGGCGGCAATGGCGTGATGTATTCGGCCATGGCCGGGCGGCGCATGGCGCAGCTCGTGGCCGGAGAAAGCCTGCCCGACCTGCCCATCTTTAACAGCGAGTTGCCGCATGAGGGCTGGAGGACGCCGTTTCGGCGCCTCGGCCAATGGGGCCTCTACAAGATCTATCACTTCCGCGACGAGCGTAGATAAGGAGCCATCGCCATGCGCATGACGACAGAGGAATCGTTTATCAAGGTTTTGCAACTTCACGGGATCGAGCATGCCTTCGGGATCATTGGTTCGGCGATGATGCCCGTCTCGGACCTGTTCCCGCGCGCCGGGATCCGGTTCTGGGACTGCGCGCATGAAACGAACGCCGGGATGATGGCGGATGGGTTCACGCGCTCGACCGGCAAGATGTCGATGGCGATCGCGCAGAACGGCCCCGGCGTGACGGGCTTTGTGACCGCGGTCAAGACTGCCTACTGGAACCACACGCCGCTGTTGCTGGTGACGCCGCAGGCTGCGAACCGCACCATAGGGCAGGGCGGTTTCCAGGAGATGGAGCAGATGCGTCTGTTTGCCGATTGCGTCTGTTATCAGGAAGAGGTCCGCGACCCCGCCCGTATCCCCGAGGTGCTGAACCGGGTGATCATGCGTGCCTGGCGCAGCTCGGCCCCGGCACAGATCAACATCCCGCGCGATTTCTGGACGCAGGTGATCGACGTTGAACTGCCTCAGGTGGTTGAGTTCGAGCGTCCGGCGGGCGGCGAACAAGCAGTGGCCGAGGCGGCGCAGCTGCTTTCCGGGGCGCGCTTTCCGGTGATCCTGTCGGGCGCGGGTGTGGTTCTGTCGGGGGCGATCCCTGATCTTGTGCGGCTGGCTGAGCGTCTGGATGCGCCGGTCTGCTCGAACTACCAGCACAATGACAGCTTCCCGGGCAGCCATCCACTGGCCATGGGGCCCTTGGGCTACAATGGCTCAAAGGCGGCGATGGAGACCATTGCCCGCGCCGATGTGGTGCTGGCGCTTGGCACCCGGCTTAACCCGTTTTCGACGCTGCCGGGCTATGGCATCGACTACTGGCCGAAAGGGGCCCGGGTGATCCAGGTCGATATCAATGCCGACCGCATCGGGTTGACGCGTCCGGTTTCGGTCGGGATCCAGGGCGATGCGGCCAAGGTGGCGCGCGGCATCCTTGACCGGCTTGCCCCCGGGGCGGGCGATGCCGGACGGGCCGAGCGGCGGGCGCTGGTTGCTCAGACCCGCTCTCGCTGGGCGCAGGAACTGTCGAGCCTTGATCACGAAGAGGACGATCCGGGCACCGAATGGAACGCGCAGGCGCGTCAGCGCGACGCCGGACTGATGAGCCCGCGTCAGGCGTGGCGGGCGATCATGCAGGCGGTGCCGAAGGATGCGATCATCAGCTCGGACATTGGCAATAACTGCGCAATTGGCAACGCTTACCCCAGTTTCGAGGCGGGCCGGAAATATCTTGCTCCGGGCCTGTTCGGACCTTGCGGCTATGGTTTCCCGGCGATCCTCGGGGCCAAGATCGGCAATCCCGATGTGCCGGTCATCGGCTTTGCCGGGGACGGCGCCTTTGGGATCTCGATGAACGAGATGACGGCCTGTGGGCGCGAGGACTGGCCCGCGATCACCATGGTCATCTTTCGCAACTACCAATGGGGTGCGGAAAAACGCAACACGACCCTGTGGTATGACAACAACTTTGTCGGGACCGAGCTGAACCGCGAGGCCTCCTATGCGCGCATCGCCGAGGCCTGTGGGCTGGTCGGTGTTCAGGTCACCGGCACCGAGGCGCTGACAGCCGCGCTGCACGAAGCGATAGAGCGGCAGATGCAAAAGGGCGAAACGACCTTCATCGAGGTGCTGCTTAACCAGGAACTGGGCGAGCCTTTCCGCCGCGATGCGATGAAAAAGCCGGTGGTCGTGGCGGGCATAGATCCTGCCGACATGCGGCCCCAGCAGGGCGCTGTCTAAGGCGCCCGGACGCGCCCGGGCCCGAATGCGGCAGGCGCCGCCGGGCCCGGTTTCCCCATATCAAACTTTCCGGCGCGACACGCTTCGCGCGGGTCCCGGCCCTGCATTGTGGTGATGACGATGATGACCTCCATGTTCCCTTCGCGCAGCCTTCTGGCTGAGGTTTTTCCGGGCTTTGCGGTCTCGGCGCTGGTCGCTGCCACAGCGCAGTTTCTGTCGGATCATTACGGAGCGCCTGCGATGCTGCTCGCGCTGCTTTTGGGTCTGGCGCTGAACTTTCTGGCCGAAGATGGCACCCGCACCGCACCCGGCATTGCCTTTACCGCCCGCACGGTGCTGCGGCTGGGGGTGGCGCTGCTTGGGGCGCGGATCTCGGTCGATATGCTGACGGCGCTTGGGCCGCGCTCGATCGCGCTGGTGGTGGCCGGGGTGGTGCTGACGATCCTGTTTGCGCTGGTGGTCGGCCGCCTTGCCGGGCGTGGCTGGCGCTTTGCGCTATTGACCGGTGGTTCGGTCGCGATCTGCGGGGCCTCGGCCGCTATGGCCATTGCCGCCGTCCTGCCGCGCCATGAAAAATCTGAACGTGACCTGGTCTTTACAGTCCTGTCCGTCACCGTCCTTTCGACCGTGGCAATGGTGATCTATCCGATGCTTTCGAACGCCTTTGGTTTCACCGCGCGCGATTCTGGCGTGTTTCTGGGTGGGACCATCCATGACGTTGCGCAGGTGGTCGGTGCTGGTTTTTCAATCGGTCCCGAGACCGGAGAGACCGCCACGCTTGTCAAGTTGATCCGAGTCTCGATGCTTGCGCCGGTGGTGCTGTGCATATCACTGGCGATCCGGGCACGCGGGCTGGCCGCGCGCGATGAGGGCAAGGCGCCACCGCTGCTGCCCGGCTTTGTCATTGGTTTTCTGGCGCTCGCAGCGATGAACAGCGTGGGGATGATCCCGCAGACGGTATCTCAGGCGGCGGGGCAGCTGTCGCGCTGGGCGCTGCTGATTTCCATTGCGGCGGTCGGGATCAAGACCTCGCTTGGCAGGATGCTGGAGGTCGGGACGGGCGCCATCGCGCTGATCGTGGCCGAGACCGTTTTTCTGGGCGCTTTCGTGGTCGCCGGCCTGCATTTTCTGGGGTGATAAGATGAAACCGCTTGATCGTATCCGTGAAACCGCCCGTGCCCTGAACCGGCATATCATCCTGTCCGAAGGCGATGATCCCCGCGTGGCCGAGGCCGCCCTTCAACTGACAGATCAGGGGCTGGCCCGCGTTACCCTGATGGGCGGGCCTGATATCCCCGGCCTGCACCGCATCGACCCGGTCTCGGCGTCAGATCTGGCCGAACTGGCCGATCATTGGCATCGGTTGCGTGCGCCCAAGGGCATGACCGCCGCCCGGGCGCTGGATGAGATGCGCGACCCGGTCCGCCAAGCAGCCATGCGTGTGCGGCTGGGGCAGGCTGACGGGACAGTTGGTGGCGCGGTCGCGACCACCGCCGATACGGTGCGCGCTGCCTTGCAGATCATCGGCCGGGCCCCCGACGCGGGTATCGTGTCGAGCTTTTTCCTGATGCTCTCATGCGGCCCGGGCGCACCGATCAAGGGCGGCATGATCTTTGCCGATTGCGGTCTGGTTATTCAGCCCGACGCCGAAGAGCTGGCCTCGATCACGTTATCCGCCGCGGCCAGCTGCCGGCAATTGCTGAAGGAAGAGCCCAGAGTCGCGCTTTTGTCCTTTTCCACCGCTGGTTCCGCCGACCATCCCAGCCTTGAGCGCCTGCGTGAGGCTTTGGCGCTGATCCGCGGCAAAGCCCCAGATCTGGAGGTCGATGGCGAGATGCAGTTTGACGCCGCGCTTGACGATGCGATCCGGGCGAGAAAGGCGCCGGGATCCCGGCTGACCGGACGGCCGAATGTCTTTATCTTTCCAGATCTTGCCTCGGGGAATATCGGCTACAAGATCGCCCAGAGACTGGGTGGGCTGACGGCTATCGGTCCGATCCTGCAAGGTCTTGCCCGACCGGCAAATGACCTTTCGCGCGGTTGTTCGGTTCAGGACATCGTTGACGCCTGCGCTGTGACCGCCGTGCAGGCCGGGGCGGCAGCAAAGGTGCCTGCCTAGCCGGTCAGTTCACGCAGGGTATCGGCGATGCGGCGCATCCCTTCGGGAATGCGCTCGGACGAGATCGAAGAATAAGCCAGACGGAAAAAGCCCCGCCCTTGGCCCGGGACAGCAAAGAAAGGCGCCCCCGGTTCGATCAGCACCTCGCGCTTTTTAAGGAGCCCGGCAAGTGCGGCGGAATCGACGCCTTCGGGCGTGGCCAGCCAAAAGCTTGACCCGCCCGTCGCCTCGGGCGAGGCAAGGCGCAGCCCCTCTTGCGCGATGGCCGCCAGCATCACCTCGCGCCGCCGGGCAAAGGCGCGGCGCATCCGGTTCGCCTGTGCGTCGTAATGCCCAAGCGACAGGAAATGCGCCAGCGTGCGCTGCATATGGCCGGGTGGGTGGCGCAGCATCATGCCGCGCAGCGCCCGCGCCTCGGCGATGAAGCGCGGGTCGGCGACCAGATAGCCCAGCCGCACACCCGGAAAGACTGATTTCGAGAATGAGCCGATATAGATCACCGCGCCCGCCCGGTCGATGGCCTTAAGCGCGGGCGAGGGCGCGCCGGCAAAGGACATCTCGAATTCGTAATCATCCTCGACCACCGCAAAACCCTGTGCCTGCGCCCGGGCAAGCAGCGCCTTGCGCCGGGACAGGGGCATGGTCGAATTGGTCGGGCATTGATGGCTGGCGGTGGTAAAGACCGCCGCCACTCCGGGCGGGATCGCATCGGGCGGCAGGCCGTGGCGGTCAACGGGCACTGGCAGGATACGGGCGCGGCTGGCAAGCAGGATCTCGCGCTGGCCGGGGTAGGATGGGTCTTCGATCGCGCAAGAGGCCCCGGGTCGCAAAAGCACCTGCGTGACCAGCCACAGCGCGTTCTGCGCTCCCATGGTCAGCAAGATCTCGTCACGCCCGGCACTGATGCCGCGCCGGGGCAGGATCTGGCGGGCGATGTGGTCGATCAGTTCGGGGTCATCGGCGTCATAAAGGTCGCCGGTCAGGCTGTCGAATTCGCGCCGGCCAAGCGCTCGCATGGCGCAGTCCCGCCAGGCGGCATGATCAACCAGCGCCGGATCGGCCTGACCATAGACAAAGGGAAAGGCGTAGCGGTGCCATTCCCGTTCACGGTCACGGCGGGCAGCGCGGGCAAAGCGCCCTTCCAGCTTGTCGTCCCAGTCAAAGCGCGGTGTTGATGCGGCCAGAGGTTCGGCCTCAATCCGCCGCTCGATACTGTCCGAGATGTAATGCCCCGAACGGTCGCGGCTGGTCAGGTAATCGGTTGAAACCAGTTCGGCGAATGCCTGCGCCACCGTCACCCGTGCAACGCCCAGATGACGGGCCAGTGCGCGGGTCGAGGGCAGTTTCTCGCCAGCGCGGAAATGTCCGGCTGTCACGGCGGCGATGATCTGGCGGCGCAGCTGGACCTGCAGGGGCAGGCCAGCGGCGTGGTCCAGAAAAAAAGCGTCGGGAGGAATCGTCATGGGGTGATCCGCGGCGGCTGACGGGGTCCATCAGTTCCCCGAATGCCGTCGCGGATCAAGTGCTCAGCCAAGGACCTTGGTCAGCGCGTGGTCGATGGTGTCAGTAATGCGGTCGATGTCATCGGCGGTGGCGATCAGCGCAGGCGACAGGCACAGGGTATTGTTCAGCCCGGGCAGTGAGCGGTTGGTCGCGCCGATGATGACGCCCTGCGCCAGACATTCGGCAACCACGGCCTGCACGCGTTTTTCGTCCATCGGCTCTTTCGAGGCGCGGTCCGAGACCAGCTCGGCCCCGCAGAACAGCCCCTTGCCGCGCACATCGCCGATCACGGCATGTTTTTCCATCAGCCCATGCAGATTGGTCATCACCCGCTCACCCATACGGGTGCAGTTGTCGAGCAGCCCTTCGTCCTCGATGATGCGCATATTCTCGATCGCGGCCACAGGCCCGGCGGTGCAGCCGCCGAAGGTCGAGATGTCACGGAAATAGCTCATCCCGTCCTCGGGCGCGTCTTTGAACATCTCAAAAACGCGCTCGGTCGTGACGGTGCAGGAAATCGCCGCATAGCCCGAGGCGACGCCCTTGGCCATGGTGACGAAATCGGGTTCGATCCCGTATTGCTGATAGCCGAACCAGGTGCCGGTCCGCCCGAGCCCGCAGACCACCTCATCAATATGCAGCAGGATGTCGTATTTGCGGCAAATCTCTTGCACGCGCTGCCAATAGCCTTCGGGCGGGGTGATGACGCCGCCACCTGCGGTCACCGGTTCAAGCACGATGGCGCCGACGGTGTCCGGACCTTCGCGCAGGATCACCTCTTCGATGGCATCGGCGGCGCGCTCACCATAATTCTCGACGTCCCACTGCTTGCGGTATTCAAGGCAATGGGGCACGCGCACGAAACCGTCGGGGTAGGGGCCGTATTGCATCGCCCGCTGATCCTGACCCGAGGTCGCCAGCGTCCCGATGGTCGTGCCGTGATAGTCGCGGTCACGGTAAAGGATCTTCCACTTTCTGCCGCCATGATGACGCGCTGCGATCTGGCGCACCATCTTGTAGACCTTTTCATTCGCCTCGGACCCCGAGTTCGAATAATAGACCCGGCTCATTCCCGGCATCTTTTCGATCAGTTTCCGGGCAAAGACGGCGCCCGGTACCGTGCCTGCCGCGCCCGCGTAATAGTTCAGCTTGATCAACTGGTCGCGGATCGCATTCGCGATGCTTTCACGGCCATAACCGACGTTCACCGTCCAGACGCCGCCCGACACCGCGTCAAGGAATTCACGGCCGGTCGCATCCCACAGCCGCATGCCCTTGCCTTCGACAAAGACGCGCGGGTCGATGGTCTCATACTGCTTGTGCTGGCTTAGGTGGTGCCAGACATGGCTGCGGTCGGCGGCGACCACGTGGGACATGTCATTGGGGTTCAGATCAAGCGTCATGGCCGGATTCCTGCGATGAAGGGTTTATTCCTGACTGCGCCCGAATGCGGCAAAGAGATAGAGCCAGTTTAGGGCGATGTATGGGGCCAGTTTGCCGCGACGGGGGTCGAATCAGATGACATCCTCTGCGTCAGACGTGGATTTCACGACTGCTGTTTCTGCGGGCGCAAAGGGTTACGCTGCGCCGCAAAAGCAGTCAGACAATTGTTTTTCATGGAAAATTTATGCTGCTCCGGGTCAAACCATTTATAGACAGATAATCCTATCTATACGTATAGTTTTGAAAGTTGCCTCCCCAAGAACCAATGCAACGCCAACAACAGGGTATCCCATGATTAACCGTCGTCGTTTCCTGACCACGTCCACTCTGGCCGCGGCCTCGCTGGCTGCGCCGGGTCTTGTCTCCCGCGCCCTTGCCCAAAGCGAGGCATTGAAGATCGGCGTGCCGGTGCCGATTTCGGGCGCTTTTGCCGCCAATGGAAAGTTTGCCACGATCGGTGCGGTTCTTGCTGCCGAAGAGGTGGCGGCCGCCCATGGTATCGAGGTCTCGACCCTTGATCTTGACACCGAGGGGAAACCCGCAACCGCCGTGCGCAAGGTTCAGGACGCGCTGGCACAAGACGGGGTCAAGCTGTTCGCCGGTGGCATCCTGTCCTCGGAATCGCTGGCCATGGGCAAGGAGGTCGAGCGCGGTGGTGGGGCCTTTATGACCACTGCCGGCGCGGATGAGATTACCGGCGTCGATTGCAACAAGGCCACCTTCCGCTGGTCGGTGCCGACCTATGGTGCGATCAACGAAACCGTGCGCCCGATTATCGACGCGCTGCCCGATGCCAGGAAGTGGTACACGATCACGCCGCAATATGTCTTTGGCGACGGGCTGTTGAATGCCGCCAAGGCGGTGTTTGAGGAAAAGGGCATCGAACATGTCGGCAACAGCTATCACTCGCTGACGGACAAGGAATTCTCGGGCTATCTGACCAATGCGATTGCCGCGCAGCCGGATGTGTTGCTGGTGCTGAACTTTGGCGCGCAAAGTTCGGACACGCTGCGGCAAGCGGTCAGCTTTGGCCTTAAGCAGCGCATGACCATCGTGGTGGCATGGGCCTCGGGGCTTGAGCAGTTCGAGGCGCTGGGGCCTGATATCTGCGAGGGCGTCTATTTCGGTGCGCAATACTGGCATGGCGCCGACACCGAGCTGAACCGCCAGCTGGTGGCCAAAGTCCAGGAAAAGCACGGCTTCAATCCCAACTACTCATTTGCCGGCAGCTACATCCTCAGCAAGCTGCTGCTTGAGGCAGCGGTCAAGGCGGGTTCGCCCGACGGGGCAGGGGTCGCCGAGGCGCTGAGGGGGCTGAAATACCAAGGCCTGACCGGCGAAGAGGAAATCCGCGCTGCCGATCATCAGGTGATCAAGGATTACTACCTGCTCAAGGGCAAGGCCAGGGCCGATATGGCCGACAAAGACGACTATGCCGAGATCATCAGCTCTGGCAAATCCTTCCTCTCGCCCGAGGAAGCCGGCTGCAAGATGCCCGCCTGAACCCCCGCCTGCCCGCGCGATCCCGGTCGCGCGGGGCCTTTCCGCCCGGTTTCAGGAGAAGCCCGTGATCTACCTTTTTCAGGTTCTGAACGGCATCGGTCTGGGGATGCTGTACTTCCTGCTCGCCGTTGGTCTCAGCGTCATCTTCGGCCTGCTGCAATTCGTGAACTTTGCCCATGGCGCTTTTTACCTGCTTGGCGCCTATCTGACCTATGATCTGACCATGCGTGGTTTCAGTTTCTGGCTGGCCATGCCGCTGGCCACGCTGGCTGTCGCCGGTATCGCCGCGCTGATCGAGGTGGTGCTTTTGCATCGCATCTACAAGCTGCCGCATACTTTCCACATTCTGGTGACTGTGGGCCTTGCGCTGATCGTGCAGGAGCTGGTCATCATCGCCTGGGGGCCCTTGGGCGGCTCGGTCCCGGCGCCTGCCGGGTTGCAGGGCGTCTTTATCATGGGCGATTTCATCTATCCGCAATACCGGCTGTTCACCATCGCCTTTACCGCCGTTCTGGCCGGGCTTTTGTGGTGGCTGCTCGAGGGGACGCGGCTTGGGGCCATCGTGCGGGGCGGCTCCGAGTCGCCCGCGAATATGGCGCTGCTTGGCTATAACACGCTGCGTATCAACACCGCCGTCTTTGGCTTTGGTGCCGGGCTTGCCGGGCTGGCCGGGGCGCTTGCCGCGCCCATCCGGGGGGTTGAGCCGTTCATGGGCGTCGAGGCGCTGTCGGTCGCTTTCGTCGTCGTCGTGATCGGGGGCATGGGCAGCTATACCGGTGCGCTGGTCGCGGGCCTGCTGGTCGGCGTCGTGCAAAGCGTCATGACCACGCTGTGGCCCGAAGGGGCACGGCTGATGATCTATGTCGGCATGGCACTGGTCATTGCGCTGATGCCGCGCGGCCTGCTGGGGAGGGCATGAGCATGAACCCGCTCGATAAACCTCCTGTTCAGCTGGGGCTGGCGCTGCTGACCGTGCTGGTCCTGCCGCTGGTGCTGAAATCCGGCATCCTTGCGACCGAGATCCTGATCTTTGCCATGGTCGTCGCGGCGTGCAACCTGCTGCTGGGCTATACCGGTCTTCTGTCCTTTGGTCAGGGCATCTTTTTCGGAATCGGGACCTATGCGGCGGGGATCTGTCTGACGCGCTGGTCGATCCCGGTGCCTGTGGTGCTGGGCGGCGCGGCGCTGCTCGGTGCGCTGACGGCCACGCTGGTCGGCTGGCTGTCGATCCGCCGGCAGGGCGTATATTTCGTCATGCTGACGCTGGCTTTTTCGCAGCTGTTCTATTTCGTCGCCTATACCTTCAGCGACCTGACCGGCGGCGATAACGGCCTTTTGGGCGTCCCTCGCCCCTCGGTCGGGGGCGCGGCGCTGAATACACCTTGGGCCTATTACACCTTTGTCGCGGTCTGCTTTGTCGCGGTCTTTGCCTTGCTGGTGATGGTCACTCAATCGACCTTTGGCCGCACTCTGATCGCCATTCGTGAGAATGAGGGCCGCGCCGCCGCCATCGGCTTTCCGACCCGGCTGTTCAAGATCGAGGCCTTTGCCATCTCGGGTGCGGTCACCGCCTTTAGCGGCGCGTTGCATGCCATGCTGATCGGCGTCGCACCCCTGTCGAACATTGAATATCACACGAGTGAGCTGATCCTGATCATGACCATCATCGGCGGCAGCTCCAGCCTGTTCGGCTCGGTTCTGGGGGCGGGGTTCTATCTGCTGCTGGCGGATGCGCTTTCGACCGTCTGGCCGCGCTGGCTGCTGCTGCTGGGTCTGGTGCTGGTTACCGTGGCGCTGTTCTTGCAACGCGGGCTCTGGGGTCTGGTCGAGCGCGGCTACGACCTGATCTTCCGTCGCGGCCGCAGCATCGACAGCGAAACCCCGGCCAAGGAGCATTGAGATGACCGACATCGCCTTGCAGACCCATGGTCTTGGGGTCAAATACGGGACCTTTCATGCGCTGGCGGATGTGGATTTGCGGATCCGCCGCAACTCGGTCCATTCGATCATCGGTCCGAACGGAGCGGGCAAGACCACTCTGTTTCATGCCCTGACCGGGCGGGTGCGCGCCTCATCGGGCCGGATCGAACTGGACGGCCGCGACATCACCAATACTTCGGATGATGACCGGGTGCGGCTGGGGATCGCGCGTTCCTTTCAGGTCACAAGCCTGTTTCCGAACCTTTCCCTGCGCGAGAACCTGCGCCTTGCCGCACAGGGGCGCACGCCGTGGCAGGCGCTTGCCCCATGGCGGCGGGCCGAAAGCAACCGCGAGGCGCTGGCGACCGCAGATGAGGTCATCGGCCGGCTGGCCCTTGGCGCGGTTGCCAACCGGCTTGCGGGCGAGCTGTCGCATGGTCAGCAGCGCCGGCTGGAGGTCGGCATGGCCATGGCATCGCGCCCCCGGGTCATCCTGCTTGATGAGCCGACATCGGGCATGGGCATCGACGATATCGAGGCGATGAAGCAGCTGATCCGCGACCTTGGCCGCGATCATACCGTGCTGTTCATCGAACATAACATGGGCATCGTCATGAACATCTCGGACATGGTCACGGTGATGCGGCTGGGACGCAAGCTGGTCGAGGGCACTCCGGCCGAGGTTCGCGAAGACCCCGAGGTGCAGCGCGCCTATCTGGGCAATATGATCACGGGGGATATCGCATGAGCGCCGCGCTGCGACTGACCGATCTGCACAGTTATTACGGTAAAAGCCACATCCTGCAGGGTGTCTCGCTGGAGGTGGGACAGGGCGAGATCGCGACCCTGCTTGGCCGCAACGGCGCGGGCAAAAGCACGACGCTGAAATCGGCTGTCGGCCTTATTACCCCACGTCAGGGCCGGATTGAGCTGGATGGCCGCGACATCACCGGCCAGCCCGCCCATCGCATTGCCGCCGCTGGCCTGTCGCTTGTCCCCGAAGATCGCGGCATCTTTCAGCTGCTGACGGTGGAAGAGAACCTGCGCATTGCCGAAAGGCGTGGCTCGCCCTGGTCTCTGGCCGATATCTATAGCATCTTTCCCCGCCTGCATGAGCGGCGCCGGAATGGCGGTGGCCAGTTGTCGGGGGGCGAGCAGCAGATGCTTTCCATCGCGCGGGCACTGCTCAACGGTCCCAAGGTGCTGATGCTTGACGAGCCGGTCGAGGGGCTGGCCCCGATCATCGTCGAAGAGATTGTCGCCCAGATCCGGCTGATCCGTGAGGCGGGGGTGCCGATCCTGCTGGTCGAGCAGAACCTTGCTGTTTGCAGCCAACTGGCCGACCGGCACTACATTCTGGAGCTTGGCCGTATCGTGCATTGTGCCAATGCCAACGAGTTCCGCAACGATCCCGATACGATTGATCGCTATCTGGGCGTGAAGGCATAAGGAAAACACCATGTCCAACCTGACAATCGATGCCGAAAGGCTGTGGGGCAGCCTGATGGAGACTGCACAGATCGGGGGTACCCCCGATGGTGGCATCGCCCGGCTGACGCTGTCCGACGAGGATCGCCGCGTGCGCGACTGGCTGCGTGCGGAATGTGATGCGCTGGGGTTAAGCCTGACCGTGGACGAGGTGGGCAATATGTTCGCCACCCGTGCCGGTACCCGCACCGATCTGCCCGCCATCGCCATGGGCAGCCATCTGGACACTCAGCCGACCGGGGGCAAGTTCGACGGTGTGCTGGGCGTGCTGGCGGGGCTTGAGGTGCTGCGCACGCTTGATGCGGCGGGTTATCAGACCGAAGCGCCGCTGATGCTGGTCAACTGGACGAACGAAGAGGGCTCGCGCTTTTCTCCGGCCATGCTTGGCTCGGGCATCTGGGCGGGGGTCTATAGCCGTGAATATGGTGACGGCCGCACCGATCCGACCGGCGACAGCTTTGGCGCAAGCCTTGACCGCATCGGTTATCGTGGCAAGGCCAGGGCCGGCTCGGTCAGCTTTGGCGCGATGTTTGAACTGCATATCGAACAGGGCCCGATCCTGGAGGCCGAAGGGGTCAGGATCGGCGTTGTGCAGGGCATTCAGGGTATGCGCTGGTTTGACCTGACACTGACCGGGACGGCGGCACATACCGGCTCGACCCCGATGAACATGCGCCGAAACGCATTGCTTGGCATGGCGCAGGTGATCGAGGGGATCGACCGTATTGCCAAAGCGCATGAGAACGCTGTCGGCACCATCGGCTTTCTGGACATCAGCCCCAATTCGCACAACGTCATTCCCGGAGAGGTGCGGGCGACCATCGACCTGCGCCACCCCTCTGATGAAGTGTTGGACCGCATGCAGGCAGAGGTCGAGGTTCTGGTGCGCAAAGCCGCCCAAGCGGTTGGGCTGGAGTACCGGTTTGAACAGATCTCGCGCACCGCACCGGTGATCTTTGATCCGGAATGCATCGCCTCGGTGCGGGCAGGGGCAAAGGCTGCGGGATATGACACGCGCGACCTGATCTCGGGCGCGGGTCATGACGCGGCCCATGCAGCGGCCAAGGTCCCGACGACGATGATCTTTGTGCCCTGCAAAGGCGGGCTTAGCCATAACCCCGCCGAGTCCACCTTGCCCGGGGAATGCGCCGCCGGTGCTCAGGTCCTGCTGGAGGCGGTGCTGGATTATGACCGCCGCATGGCCGAGGCCCGCAAGGAGGTGGCTGCATGACCCGCCTCGTGCTTGCCCGACTGAACCACGAAACGAACAGCTTTTCCCCCGTCAGGACGCCGCTTGCGGCCTTTGCCCCGAAATGGGGTGCTGAGGCGCTGGCGGCGGCGGACGGCTATTCCGCCGCCATCGGTGCCTTTCACGCTTTTGCCCGCCGCATCGGAGCCGATATCGAGGTGCCCCTGGTCGCCCATGCCATGCCCTCGGGCCCGGTCGAGGATGACGCTTTCGAGGCCATGGCCCAGGCGATCCTGACTGCGGTCGAAAAGGGCTGCGACGGTATCTTGCTGGATCTGCATGGCGCCATGGTCACGCGCAGCCATGATGATGGCGAGGGTGAGCTGTTGCGCCGTGTCCGTGCCGCTGCGCCCAAGGTGCCGATCGGCGTGGCGCTGGACCTGCATGGCAATATCACGCCAGCAATGCTTGAACATTGCGACGTGATCGTCGGTTTCAAGACCTATCCCCATGTCGATATGGTCGAGACCGGCGAACACGTCGTGCGTCTGTTCGAGCCTTTGCTTGCCGGTGCGCCGCGTCCGGCGATGGCGCTGTGTCATCCGCCGATGCTGGCCGCGACCCTGTGCATGAACACCGCCACCGACTGCGCCATGACCGATCTGGTCGCCTTGGCGCGGCAGGCCGAAACGCGCCCCGGTGTGCAGGCGGTGACGGTTTTTGGCGGTTTTCCCATCGCTGATCTGGCTGAAACCGGGCTGTCCATCGTTACTGTGGCTGACAGCCCCGGACTTGCCCATCAAGTCGCGCAAGAGCTTGGCCGCGAGGCATGGCGGCGGCGCGCGGAATATGTCTATTCCGAAGAGCCCTTGCCCCAATCTGTCGCCCGCGCCGCTGCGCTGGCAGATGGCTTGGCGCCGGTGCTGCTGCTGGATCATGGCGACAATTGCATGTCGGGCGGCAGTTGCGACGTGATGGACGTGCTTGAGGAACTGCTGGCGGCCGGACAACAGGGCATTCTGGTTGGCCCTGTCGCTGATCCGGAAACCGTGGCCAAACTGTTTGAGGCGGGGGAAGGGGCCGAGGTAGAGATTGCGCTTGGTAACAAGACCCCGGCCGAGGGGCTGCCCGCGCCGCGTCCTCCCCTGCGGCTAAGTGGTCGGGTGCTGGCGCTTTCCGACGGGCGCTACCGGGTCAGCGGCCCGATCTATCATGGCCAGGTGCTGTCGATGGGGCGCACCGCCGCCTTTGACACCGGCAAGGCACGCATTGTCATCTGCGAAGACCCGCATGAACCGCTGGATCTGGGCTGTTTTGCCTGCGTCGGTCTTGATGTGTCCGGCGCGCGCTTCCTGCATCTGAAATCGCGCATGTATTGCCGCCCGGTGTTTGAGCCGCTGGCAAGCGCGGTGGTAGAATGCGCGAGTTCCGGGGTAACTGCTTCGGATTACGATCTCTTTGCTTTCAAAAAGCTCAGCCGGCCCATATATCCGCTGGACCCTGAGACAAACTGGTTAGGTTAAGAGGTCGCATGGATCAGGACGCGCCGGCAGGCAGGGAACGCAGGCTGACCCGCATCAAACTGTCGGATCAGGTGGCCGAGGATATCCGCCGCCGCATCGCCCGCGACGGATTGCGTCCCGGAGACCGCCTGCCGCATGAGCGCGCGCTGATGGAGCATTACGGCTGCTCGAAAGGCACCATTCGTGAGGCGCTGAAGGCACTTGAGGTCGAGGGGCTGGTGCGCATGCTCTCGGGTCCGAATGGCGGGCCCGAAATCCAGCCCGCCTCGATCGACATCGTGACCCAGCAACTGCGGCAATATCTGCATTTCCAAAAGATCGACTTTGCACAGGTCTACGAGCTGCGCCGCTCACTTGAGGTCAGCCTTGCGCGCAATGTCATCGGCAAGCTGAGCGAGGCGCAGTTTCGCCAGCTGGAAGAGAACGTCCGCATCTGCGAAGAGGCGAATGCTGCGCAAGACCGCGCCGTCGTCCGTCGCGCCGAGACCGAGTTTCACGATATTCTGTGCGAGGCCTCGGATAACGTCATTCTGGTTTTCATGTGCCGGTTTCTGAACAGCATGCTGCGCGATCTGGTCAGCTATCGCAGTGAGAGCATGCATGAGCATGAAATCTTTGGCGAGGCGAATATCGACAGCCATAAACAGTTGCTTGTCGCCCTGCGCGCCGAGGATGGCGATGCCGCCGCGCGGATCATGCACGAACATATGTGCTGCGCGGAAAGCTATATGCGGCGGCTGGATGCCTCGTTCCGGTCGGACCTGCTCAGCCGGTTCTGAAAGGAAAATCCCGGCCGCGAGGGGCCGGGATCGGGATCAGAACGGGATGTCGTCGTCGAAATCGGGCTTGCTTTGAGGGGGCTGGCCGCCGCCTGACGAGGCTCCGCCACCGTAGCTGCCACCCCCGCCATAGCTGCCGCCACCATAGCCGCCCTCATCGCGGCCACCACCGGCGCCGCGGCTGTCGAGCATATGCAGCTCACTGCGGAAGGGGCGCAGGGCGACTTCGGTCGAATAGCGGTCATTGCCGCTTTGATCCTGCCATTTGCGGGTCTCAAGCTGGCCTTCCACATAGACCTTGGCCCCTTTTTTCAGGAACTGCTCGACGACACGGATCAGCGGTTCGGAATAGATCACCACGGTGTGCCATTCGGTGCGCTCGCGCCGTTCGCCGGTATTGCGGTCTTTCCAGCTTTCCGAGGTCGCGATCCGCAGGTTGGCAACCTTGCCGCCGTTCTGGAAGCTGCGGATTTCCGGGTCCTGACCCAGATTGCCGACCAGGATCACCTTGTTCACGCTGCCAGCCATTTGCGGGTCCTTTTCCTTGGGTGTTGTTCTGCGCGGGTGTAGCGCGGCGGTCCTTGTTACGGTAGCACAGCGATACGGGAAAGAGGATATAGGCAAAAATCCGCCGAAGAATCGATGGATGCACGGATAACGAAATCCTCTTGCGGCGCTTGGCTGGCTTTGCGCTATAGTGCAGCCCAAAAAAGAGCATGTTGTGCATGAGGGACCAGTGATGCTTTCAGGCGATCGGGCAATGCTGCGTCAGCTGGGACGGGCTGCGCTTGCCCTGACGATCTCGGTCGGGCTGGCTGTGCCCGCGGCGGCAGATGGTCTGCGGCTGCAGGTGAAAAGCGGCAAATCTCGTCTGGCGCAGTTCGAACGTCAGACCCGGCTGATGGATACGCGGCTGGCGACACAATATCAGCGTTCGGCGCGGCTGCGGCCTGGCGGCACCTCGACCAAGAGCGTCGTCGATCTGGACCTGCCTACCGCCATTCCCACGTATAAAGGCAGCCGGCGCAGCCAATATTTGCCACATGCCCGGGCGATGGCACGCAAACATGGCGTACCTGAGGATCTGTTCCTGCGCCTGGTGCAGCAGGAATCGGGCTGGAACCCCTCGGCGCGTTCGCACAAGGGTGCGCGGGGGCTGGCGCAGCTTATGCCCGGGACCGCTGCCAAACTTGGTGTAGACCCGAACGATCCGATCCAGAATCTTGAAGGTGGCGCGCGGTATCTGCGCATGATGTACAACACCTTTGGCAGCTGGCGGCTGGCGCTTGCAGCCTATAATGCCGGGCCGGCGGCAGTGGCGAAATACGGCGGCGTGCCACCCTATCGTGAGACGCGTAACTACGTACGCATCATTCACGGCGGCTGAAACGAAAAAGGCCGGGTTGAACGCCCGGCCTTTTCGATTCTGTTCCCGAAGGAGTGTCAGAACGCCGAGGGGATAACCCGGGTGTATTTCGTCCCGGCGATCGAGGCCCCGGCCATCAGCCCGGATTGGCCAAAGATCATCGCCACCACCGGCTGTTGTGCGGTGATCGTGTCGGTGCCCATGGCAACCCCACCGGCGGGCAGGGCGTAATAGGCCCCGGCCTCGGCCACCCAGCCCGGAGCCCGGCGGAAGTCGGCAAGCGCTGCATCGGTCTGGAAGATCAGCACATGGGCATATTGCTGTGCGCCGATCTGAAAGCCGACACTGGCCTGTGCGGCCGAATAGTAATCGACCGTCACGTCGTTGATGCGTAGCGCACCTTGGCCATAGGCGCCGCCGACGCCAAAGCCCGCCTCGGTCATCAGCGGCATATAAAGCACGCCCTTGGCGTTTTGCACCATGGGTGCGACGCTGGGATAGGTGCGCAGTAAAAAGTCCCGCGTAGCATCGACGCGCGCGTCGAGCCGTGCAGAAGCGTTCTGTCCGACCGCGTTCGAGCAGCCTGCAAGCCCCAGGGCCGCCCCGCCCAGCAGCACAAGGCGCCGGCTCATCCGCTTGGAATCCGTCATTTTTCGCCCTCGTTCCGTGATCGGCGGCTGGCCCGCCTGTCAGGGCCGCGATGATAGATGAGCCTGCGGCCTCATGCCAGCCTTTCGGCTACCTGCGGCGCATAATAGGTCAAAATGCCGTCGCAACCCGCCCTGCGAAAGGCGATGAGGCTTTCCAGAACCACGTCGCGCGACAGCCAGCCATTGCGGATCGCGCCCTCGATCATCGCGTATTCACCGCTGACCTGATAGGCAAAGGTCGGGGCGGCGAACTGGTCTTTTACCATGCGGCAGATATCCAGATAGGGCATCCCCGGCTTGACCATGACCATATCTGCGCCTTCGGCCAGATCGCGGGCGACGCAGCGCATCGCCTCTTCGCGGTTGGCAGGGTTGACCTGATAGGTCTTTTTATCGCCGACGAGCCGGCCCGACGCGCCCACCGCGTCGCGGAAAGGTCCATAAAAGCCGCTGGCGAATTTCGCCGCATAGGACAGGATCGCCACATCCTTGTGGCCATTCGTCTCAAGCAGGGTGCGCAGCGCACCGATACGCCCGTCCATCATGTCCGATGGACCAAGGATATCCGCCCCGGCCTCGGCCTGTGCAAGTGCCATCCGGCCAAGCGCCTCGACCGTCTCGTCATTCAGGATGATCCCGTCACGCACCAGCCCGTCGTGGCCGTTGGCGTTATAGGGGTCCAGCGCGATATCGGTCATCACCGCCAGATCCGGGGCCACCTCTTTGATGGCGCGGATGGCACGGTTGCCGATATTGTCGGGGTCCCAGGCGCGTTCGCAGGTCTCGGTCTTCAGGTCGGGATCAGAGTGGGGAAAGATGCAGATCGCCGGAATGCCAAGCTGCATGGCGGTTTCGGCGGCGCGGCGCGCACCGTCCAGTGTCAGCCGCTCGACGCCGGGCATCGAGGGGATCTCGCCCGCGCCGCCCTCGATCTCGGTCACAAAGACCGGCCAGATCAGATTGGCGGGGGTCAGGTTCACCTCTGTCACCATTGCGCGCAAGGCGGGGGTGCGGCGCAGCCGGCGCAGGCGGGCAGCGGGGAAGGGGGCGAGGATCGGGGTCGGGGACATGGCGGGCCTGTGACTTGCGGTGGCGGGTGCGTCCCTGAAACTGCACCCCGGGCGCGCAGGGTGCAACCCCCAGGCATCGGGAAGGGATTTTCCCGGTTTTCCTTTGCAGCAGGCGCGGTTAGTTTGCATGTCGCAACCGACGCAAGGAGAAGACGTGCCCCGACCTGAGGGAATCCTCGCCCTGCTGGACAGCCGGTCCTTCAGCTCGATCTGGTTCTGGGTGATCCTGACTTTGGCCTGGACCATGGCAGGGCGGCGCGTCCTTGGCGTGCCGTGGGATGTGGTCGCCGGCGCAGGCCGCATCACGTCCGGTCCAAAGGACGATCCGGCCGCGATCAACCTGCTTGACTGGTTGTCCCTGACCCTGCCGCGCTGGCGCATAGATTCGCGTGAGGGGGCGATATTGCTTGGCATGGGGTCGTTTCTGCTGACCACGCTTGCTACCCTTGGCTTTGTCTACGGGCTTGAGATGGCACAGGCGCTGGTCCTGCTGATCCTGCCCTTTGCATTGCTCTTCGCGCTGGATCTGCGGCTTGCGCGCCGCCTGCGGCAGGTCCTGGCGCAGGCAGAGGTGGGCCAGCCCGTGAATGAGGCGGGGGCCGAGGCCGCGCGCCTGATGCGCCGCCATCGGGTGCTGATCCTTGGGCTGTCGATCCTTTCGGTTGCGGTCGCGGCGTTTTATGGCGCGATCTGGATGATCACGCATCCCTTTGGCTTTTGAACCGGCCTTGACTTCGGCTGTACCGGGTTTACCTCACCGTCCATGTCCGCTCATCCCGAACACCTGATCCTTTCCGGCGCGCCCGAAGGCATGGATGCCGCGCTGCTCGCGCGCGAGCTGGCCCGTGGCAACCCGGTCATCCATATCGCCCGCGACGACCGGCGCATGGCCGCGATGCGTGCGGCGCTGGCCTTTTTCGCCCCCGGCGCGGTGGTGCTTGAGTTTCCTGCCTGGGACACGACCCCCTATGACCGGGTCTCACCCGCGCCCGGCGTGATGGCTGCGCGGATGGCGGTGCTGACGGCGCTGGCTCATGGTGCGCTGAAAGGCCCGTTGATTCTGCTGACGACGCTGTCCGCCGCCATGCAGCGCGTACCTGCGCGCGAGGTGCTGCGCGATGCGGGCTTTTCTGCCGCGGTGGGTGACCGGATGGATGAGGCGGGCCTGCGCGCCTTTTTGTCGCGCATGGGCTTTTCGCAGGCCCCGACCGTGACTGAGCCCGGCGATTTTGCCGTTCGGGGCGGGATCATCGACATCTATCCTCCGGGCGAATCGGGGCCGATCCGGCTGGATATGTTCGGCGATGTGCTGGATGGCGCGCGGCGTTTCGACCCCGAGACGCAACGCTCGATCGAAAAGCTGGACCGGATCGAGCTTGCGCCCATGTCCGAGGTGATTCTGGATGAGGCTGCGATCACCCGTTTTCGCCAGAACTACCGTGCCGAATATGGCGGCGGGGCGAATGATCCGCTGTATGAGGGGATAAGCGCCGGTCGCAAGATGGCGGGGATGGAACATTGGTTGCCCTGGTTCCATGCGCGGCTGGAAAGTCTGTTTGACTATCTGCCCGGCGCCTCGGTGATGACGGACGATCATCTTGATCAGGTCCGCGATGCGCGCTGGCATACGATTACCGAGCAATTCGAGGCCCGGCGCGAGGCGCTGGCTCGCAAGGGCGGCTCGGACACGGTCTATCGCCCGGTCCCCCCCGCCGAGATGTTCCCCGATGAGGCCGAATGGTCGCGCTGGCTGGCGGCGCATCGCGTGCTGCGCCTTTCGGTCCTGCCGCAGCCGCCCGGTCCGGGCATTCTGGACGCAGGGGGTCGGATCGGGCGTAACTTCGCACCCGAGCGTCAGGCCGAAAAGGGTAATCTTTTTACCGCACTGGCCGACCATCTGCGCAAACTGCAATCGACGCATAGGGTGGTGATCGCCAGCTTTTCCGAAGGCGCGCGCGAGCGGCTGGCCGGCCTGATCGCCGATGAAGGCGTGCAGGGTGCAAAACCCATCACCGATCTGCGCGACCTGCCCGAGCAACCCGGCGCGCTGGGGTTGGCGGTCTGGCCACTGGAAGAAGGCTTTGTCTCGGATGGTTCGGCCACCGGGCGGCTGGCCGTAATCTCGGAACAGGATGTGCTGGGCGACCGGCTGATCCGGGGCGCGAAAAAGCGTCGCAAGGCCGAAAATTTCCTGCGCGATACCACTACGCTTTCCCCCGGCGATCTGGTCGTTCATGTCGAACATGGCATCGGGCGCTATACCGGGCTTGAGACCGTCATGGCTCTTGGCGTGCCGCATGACTGCGTGGCGCTGGAGTATGCGGGCGGAGACCGGCTGTATCTGCCGGTCGAGAATATCGAACTGCTGAGCCGTTACGGGCATGAAGAAGGGCTGCTCGATAAGCTGGGCGGCGGCGCATGGCAGGCCCGCAAGGCCCGGCTGAAAGAGCGGATCAAGCTGATCGCCGACCGGCTGATGCGGGTGGCCGCCGAACGCCTGCTGCGTCCTGCGCCCGTGCTTGAGCCCGAACATCATGAGATGGAAAGCTTTGCTGCCCGCTTTCCCTATGCCGAAACCGAGGATCAGGCGGCCGCCATCGTTGACGTGACCGAGGATCTGGCCGCCGGGCGGCCAATGGATCGGCTGGTGGTCGGCGATGTCGGTTTTGGCAAAACCGAGGTCGCCATGCGCGCGGCCTTCATTGCTGCCTCACAGGGTGGGCAGGTTGCGGTGGTTGCGCCGACGACGCTGCTTGCGCGGCAACATTTCCGCACCTTTGCCGAACGTTTCCGCGGCACCGCGATCAATGTCCGGCCGCTGTCGCGCTTTGTCTCGGCCAAGGATGCGGCCGAAACCCGCAAGGGGCTGGCCGAGGGTACGGTTGATATCGTCGTCGGCACCCATGCGGTGCTGTCGAAACAGGTGCGCTTCAAGAACCTGACCCTGCTGATCGTGGACGAAGAACAGCATTTTGGTGTCGCCCATAAAGAGCGGCTGAAAGAGCTGCGCAGCGACATCCATGTTCTGACCCTGACTGCGACGCCGATCCCTCGCACGCTGCAACTGTCGTTGACCGGGGTGCGTGATCTGTCGATCATCGGCACTCCGCCGGTCGATCGGCTGTCGATCCGTACTTATGTCAGCGAATTCGACGGGGTAACCATCCGTGAGGCGCTGCTGCGAGAGAAATACCGTGGTGGACAGAGCTTCTTTGTCGTGCCGCGCCTGGCCGATCTGCCCGAGGTCGAGGAGTGGCTCAAGGAGCATGTGCCCGAGGTCAACTATATCGTCGCCCATGGCCAGTTGGCGGCAGGCGATCTGGATCAGCGGATGAACGCCTTTTACGACCGTGGGGCGGATGTGCTTCTGGCAACCACTATTGTCGAATCGGGACTGGATATCCCGACCGCCAATACCATGGTGGTCTGGCGTGCCGATATGTTCGGCCTTGCTCAGCTCTACCAGATCCGTGGGCGGGTCGGCCGCTCGAAAACCCGGGCTTACTGCTATCTGACAACCAAGCCGCGTGTGCCGCTGACGCCGCAAGCGATCCGGCGGCTCAAGTTCCTGGGCGCCATCGACAGTCTTGGGGCGGGCTTCAACCTTGCCTCGCAGGACCTTGATCTGCGCGGCGCAGGCAACCTTTTGGGTGAGGAGCAGTCTGGCCATATCAAGGAGGTGGGCTTTGAGCTGTACCAGCAGATGCTGGAAGAGACGATCGCCAAGCTGAAATCCGGCGAAATCGAAGGCACGCCCGAGGACGAATGGGCCCCGCAACTGAACCTGGGGGTGCCGGTAACGATCCCCGAAAGCTATGTGCCGGATCTGGATGTACGGTTGGGCCTTTATCGCCGGTTGGCCGAGCTGACCACCAAAGTCGAGCTTGAGGGTTTTGCGGCCGAGCTTATTGACCGGTTTGGCCCCCTGCCGCGTGAGGTGAACACGCTGCTGCTGGTCATTCGCATCAAGGCAATGGCCAAGCGTGCCAATATTGCCAAGCTGGATGCTGGTCCGAAAGGCGCGACCATTCAGTTCCACGGCGACAAGTTTCCGAACCCTGCCGGGCTGGTGGAGTTCATTCACGACCAGCGCGGGCAGGCAAAGATCACCGATAACCGGATCGTGCTTTTGCGCGATTGGGCGACGGAAGCCGACCGTATCAAGGGCAGCTTTGCCATCGCCAAGGAACTGGCGGCCAGGATCAAGGAAGGCAAAGCCAAAGCATAACCAGAATGACGGTTATGATGTTTGCACCTCCGGAGGCTTTGCCTCCGGAGGTGCAATGGATATTTAGACACGAAAGAAGCCGAGGTGGCGGTTGAGGTGTCATCGGAGGTTTGATTGGGTGGCGGTTTTTCTTGCCGAGGCGATGGTTGCGCGGGGGCGCCGGGCTTAGCTGTTTCCAGCGTGCCTCGTGCCTCGTGCCTTGGGGGCGGGCCGGGTGTGGTGTCCTCAGAAATCTGCGACGTCTGCGGCACCCGTTCAGACATTGGCGTAGCGCGGCCTCTCAGCGTCGCAGGGATTTTCCGGGACCTGTGCCCAACGGTCTCGCAAGGCCAGCCAGATTTCGCTTTGAAACTCTGGTTGGTGATCCGATCCCAGAATAGGTGAAGGGCGGCACGATTGTGCCGCCCTTTTGAGTTTCGGTTAGTCAGCTGTCAGAAGGGGTGGCCGGGTATTGCTGATCCGGGGCGTTTCGGGACCAGTGATGTCGAAGACAGGTTTGTCGTCTTCGATCCGGACCCGGACCACGCCGCCTTTGGTCAGGCGGCCGAACAGCAGTTCTTCGGCCAGGGGCTTTTTAATCCATTCCTGAATCACCCGGCCAAGAGGGCGGGCGCCCATCTGTTCGTCATATCCACGCTCGGCCAGCCAGTCGGCCGCCTCTGAGCTGAGTTCGATATGGACGCCGCGGTCGATGAGCTGGGCTTCAAGCTGCAGCACGAATTTCTCGACCACTTGTACGATGATTTCGCGCGCGAGCGGCGCGAAGCTGATGACGGCATCCAGCCGGTTGCGGAATTCTGGCGTGAAGGTCCGTTCGATGGCGGCGGTATCCTCGCCCTCGCGGCGTTCGCGCCCGAAACCGAAAGCAGCCTTGGCCTGATCGGCGGCGCCCGCGTTCGAGGTCATGATCAGGATCACGTTGCGGAAGTCCACCTGACGACCATTGTGATCGGTCAGTTTGCCGTGGTCCATGACCTGAAGCAGGATGTTGTAGACATCCGGATGGGCCTTTTCGATCTCGTCGAGCAGCAGCACGCAATGCGGATGCTGGTCCACACCATCGGTCAGAAGCCCGCCCTGATCGAAGCCGACATAGCCCGGAGGCGCGCCGATCAACCGGCTGACGGCATGTTTCTCCATATACTCGGACATGTCAAAGCGCAGCAGTTCGACCCCGAGGGTCGAGGCGAGCTGCTTGGCGACCTCTGTCTTACCGACGCCAGTGGGGCCGGCAAAGAGATAGTTACCGATCGGTTTTTCCGGCTCACGCAGGCCAGCCCGTGCCAGTTTGATCGAAGAGGCCAGTGCCTCGATCGCTGCGTCCTGACCAAAGACCAGACGTTTCAGCGTCGCCTCGAGATCCTTCAGCACTGCCGCATCGTCCTTGGAGACGTTCTTGGGCGGGATGCGGGCAATTTTGGCCACGACTGCCTCGATCTCTTTCGGGCCAATCGTCTTACGGCGCTTGCTTTCCGCGACCAGATGCTGGGCCGCTCCGGCCTCGTCGATCACATCGATGGCCTTGTCGGGCAGCTTACGGTCGTGGATGTAGCGAGCCGAAAGCTCGACAGCGGTGCGGATCGCGTCGTTGGTGTAACGCAGATCGTGGTGCTTTTCGAAGCTCGGTTTCAGCCCCATGAGGATCTTGATCGTATCGGGCACGGTCGGCTCGTTCACGTCAATCTTTTGGAAGCGCCGCGACAAGGCGCGGTCCTTTTCGAAATGCTGGCGGAACTCTTTGTAGGTGGTCGAGCCCATGCAGCGCAGCTTGCCGCCGGCGAGCGCCGGCTTGAGCAGGTTCGAGGCATCCATTGCGCCACCAGAGGTTGCGCCCGCGCCGATCACAGTATGGATCTCATCGATGAAGAGGATGGCGTCAGGATGCTCTTCCAGTTCCTTGACCACGGCTTTCAGCCGTTCCTCGAAGTCGCCGCGATACCGGGTACCGGCCAGAAGGGCGCCCATATCCAGCGAGAAAATGGTCGAGCCCGCCAGCACCTCGGGCGTTTCGCCTCGGGTGATCTTGAGCGCCAGCCCCTCGGCGATCGCAGTCTTGCCGACACCGGGATCGCCCACCAAAAGCGGGTTGTTCTTGCGGCGGCGGCAGAGGACCTGAATGCAACGCTCAACCTCGTCGGCGCGGCCGATCAGCGGATCAACATCGCCTTTGGAGGCTTTCTTGTTCAGGTTGACACAGTATTTTGCCAGCGCGGATTCGTCCTTACCCTGCCCCTGTTCGGTCTGGGCTTGCTCGGCTTGCTGTTCAGCGCCCTGAATCGTGCGGTTTTCCGAGAAGGACGGGTTTTTTGCCACGCCATGGGCGATGAAATTCACCGCGTCATAGCGTGTCATATCCAGCTCTTGCAGGAAGAAGGCGGCGTTCGATTCCCGCTCGGCGAAGATGGCGACAAGGACGTTCGCCCCGGTCACCTCGGTCCGGCCCGAGCTTTGGACATGAATCGCGGCGCGCTGGATTACGCGCTGGAAAGCGGCGGTGGGGACGGCCTCGGAACCCTCTACATCGGTGATAAGGGTCGAGAGATCATCTTCGATGAACTCGACCAGCATGCGGCGCAGCTCGTCCAGATCGACATTGCATGCCCGCATTACCTTTACGGCGTCGGGTTCCTCCGTCAGCGCGAGCAACAGATGCTCTAGCGTGGCAAGCTCATGGCGATGTTCGTTGGCCAGCGCGAGCGCAGCATGGATGGCCTGTTCCAGGGAGGTCGAAAAGGACGGCACTTCAAGCTCCTGTCAGTCGGCTGGCGGTTTGGGCCGCCAGATTTAGCGGTCCACCTGACCAGACTGTCACGATACAGTTAAGAATTGGTGGATTTTCGCGCAATTCAAGCGGTATTTGCTTCCGCTCATGCGGATTTTTCCGCCGTTGAGGCAGATGTGATATCCGGCTGGCCGGATTTCAAGCATCTGGCCGGTGGGAAATCCGGTTAACGGAATATCTGCGGGGCGGAGGCGAATTTTCTTGCCGTGTCACAAATAGGGTCAGAATCGGTCCTTCATCGCCCGCAGCTCGGCAAAGACTTTGGCGTCCGCGGCACCGGCAAGGCCCAGCGAGGCCGCCAGTTCGCGTACGCGCAGGAAGGGATTTGTTGCCCGTTCCTCGGCCAGGGTCGAGGGGACGCAAGGGCGTGCACCTGTCGTGGTTTCGGTCAGCCGCTGTTGCAGCGCGGCGTTATCAGGATCGACCGACAGGGCAAAGGCGCCGTTGCCGCGGCAGTAGTCGTGCCCCGAGCAGACCAGTGTTTCGGCGGGCAGCGCGTTCAGGCGTGAGAGCGAGGCCCACATCGTGTCGGCATCGCCTTCGAACAGGCGGCCGCAGCCAAGCGCCATCAGGCTGTCGGCGGTAAAAACCATCGCCGATCCGGGCAGGTGAAAGGCGACATGACCGATGGTGTGGCCGGGAACGTCAATGACCCCGGCCGTTTCTCCGCAAAGATCAAATTTCTCACCGGGCCGCACGGCCTGATCTAACGCTGGCAGACGCGTGGCATCGTCGGCATTGCCGATTACTACGGCGCCGGTTGCGGCTACAAGTTCAGGCACCGCCTGAATATGATCGTCATGGTGATGGGTCAGCGCGATCTGGCTCAATGACCAGCCACGTGCACGGAGTTCGTGTAGAATCGGCTCTGCTTCCGGGGCGTCTATCAATGCGGTCTGTCCGTTGCCGTGCACAAGCCAGGCATAGTTGTCGGTCAGACAGCGGACAGGGACGAGTTCCAGCGGCATTGGCAAATTCCTTTCTTTGCCGCACTCTGGCGCTGCGAAGCCGGAGGCGCAATGCATCACGATGTATTCGAGCTACGTAAGTTCTACTATACCCGCGCGCTGGGGCGGGTGGTGCAGCGCATATTGCGCGACCGTCTGACAGACCTGTGGCCCCCCGATCAGGCGCAGGGCATGACCGTGGCGGGATATGGCTTTGCTGCACCGCTGATGCGGCCTTATCTGGGGCGTGCGCGGCGGGTGATCTCGTTGATGCCGGGTCCGCAGGGGGTGATGGCCTGGCCGGTCGGCCTGCCCAATTGCTCGGTCCTGTGCGAAGAAACAGCCTGGCCGCTGGATACCGGCAGTGTGGATCGGCTGGTGCTTTTGCATGCGCTAGAGACCGCCGATCATCCGTCGGTGGTGATGGACGAGGCGTGGCGGGTCCTGGGCCCCGGCGGTCGGCTGATGGTGATGGTGCCCAACCGGGCCGGGCTGTGGGCGCGTTCCGAGACGACGCCGTTCGGCTTTGGGCGCAGCTATACTGCCGGTCAGCTTGAGGTGCAGGCGCGGGCGGCGGGTTTCGTCACCGAGCGCACCGGAGCCGCGCTTTATATCCCGCCCTCGGATCGGCGGTTCTGGCTTAAAAGCGCCCAGATGTGGGAGCGGGCAGGCCTGCGTATCAGTCAGGTGCTGGTCGCGGGACTGGTTCTGACCGAGTTCAGCAAGCAGGTGCCTGCTCCGGTCGGGCGGGGCAGGGGGGTCAGCGTTCCGAGCCCGCTTGACGTGCTGGAGGGGATCGCACGACCCCGGCCCGCCGGGCAGGGCGCCGGTCGCATCGCCCGCGATCCGGGACCGGGCTGAACGCCCCCCTTGCGAAGGCGAATCCTCACGCCGGTCGCCGGTCGCTTTGGGCGAATCTTTGCCAGTGGGCGTTGGGGTAACAGGGCCACAGTGACGGACTGTTTGCGCAATCGGTCGTAGCGGCGCTCCACCAAGGGTCGCAAACCCTCATATTTCCGTGTTCAAGGCGGTTGCGGCAGCGAAAATCACCTGCTAGAGACGCCGCAGATTTTCGGGAAGGCTCCAGCCGGATTGTGCCAGAGCCGCCCCTTGGACCCGCGCTCCGCGACAGACCGGCCCTTCAGCCGGCCCGCCTGCGGAGCTTGCGCTAACCGGAAGGATGACCGTGGCCAATTCCGCTTCGATTTCCGCTGATATCGCCGGGCGTTATGCGCAGGCCCTGTTCGATCTGGTCAGGGATGCGGGCGGTATCGACGCCCTGTCTGCCCAGATCGACGATCTGGCCTCGGCCTATGACGCCAGCAAGGACCTGCGCGATCTGACCCTCTCGCCCATTTATGACCGGCAGCAGCAGGAGGTTGCGGTTACGGCTTTGGCCGGGCGCATGGGCCTGTCGGCTGAACTGGCCAATACGCTGCGGCTGATGGCCCGCAACCGCCGGCTGTTTGCACTGCCGCAATTCGTTGCCCGGCTGCGCACGCTGATCGCCGACGCCAAGGGCGAGGTGACGGCTGATGTGGTCAGCGCCCAGGCGCTGAGCGACGAACAGAGGACCCGTCTGGCGGAAACACTGGCCGCCAAATCGGGCAAGAAGGTGAAACTGAACGCGCGCGTCGATGAAAGCCTCATCGGCGGCATGATCGTCAAACTGGGCTCGCAGATGATCGACAGCTCGATCCGCTCGAAGCTCGCCTCCCTCCAGAATGCTATGAAAGAGGTCGGATAATGGGAATCCAGGCAGCCGAAATCTCGGCCATCCTCAAGGATCAGATCAAGAATTTCGGTCAGGACGCCGAGGTGGCCGAGGTCGGGCAGGTGCTGTCCGTCGGTGACGGTATCGCCCGCGTCTATGGCCTGGACAAGGTTCAGGCCGGTGAGATGGTCGAATTCCCGGGCGGCATCCGCGGGATGACCCTGAACCTTGAAGCCGACAACGTCGGTATCGTGATTTTCGGCGATGACCGCGACATCAAGGAAGGTGACACCGTCAAACGGACCGGCACCATCGTGGAAGTCCCGGCCGGCAAAGAACTGCTTGGCCGCGTCGTTGACGCGCTTGGTAACCCGATCGACGGCAAAGGCCCGCTGAACGCCTCGGAGCGCCGCATCGCCGACGTCAAGGCGCCGGGCATCATGCCGCGCAAATCGGTGCACGAGCCGATGGCCACCGGCCTCAAGTCGGTCGACGCCATGATCCCGATCGGCCGCGGCCAGCGCGAGCTGATCATCGGCGACCGTCAGACCGGCAAAACCGCCATCGCTCTGGACACCATCCTGAACCAGGCGAACTACAACGGCCGCGAAGCTGACGGCATGAAGACCCTGCACTGCATCTATGTCGCAGTGGGTCAAAAGCGTTCGACCGTCGCCCAGCTGGTAAAAAAGCTCGAAGAAACGGGCGCCATGGCCTACACGACCGTCGTGGCCGCGACCGCTTCGGACCCCGCACCGATGCAGTATCTGGCGCCCTATTCGGCGACCGCCATGGGCGAATATTTCCGCGACAATGGCATGGATGCGCTGATCATCTATGACGACCTGTCGAAACAGGCTGTCGCCTATCGCCAGATGTCGCTGCTGCTGCGCCGTCCGCCGGGGCGTGAAGCCTATCCGGGTGACGTTTTCTACCTGCATTCGCGTCTGCTTGAGCGTTCGGCCAAGATGAACGACGCCAATGGCGCCGGCTCGCTGACCGCGCTGCCGATCATCGAAACCCAGGCGGGCGACGTGTCGGCCTATATCCCGACCAACGTGATCTCGATCACTGACGGCCAGATCTTCCTGGAAACCGAGTTGTTCTTCCAGGGTATCCGCCCGGCCGTGAACACCGGTCTGTCGGTGTCGCGCGTTGGTTCGGCCGCCCAGACCAAGGCGATGAAATCGGTCGCCGGCCCGGTGAAACTGGAACTGGCGCAGTACCGCGAAATGGCTGCCTTTGCCCAGTTTGGTTCGGACCTCGACGCGGCGACGCAAAAGCTGCTGAACCGTGGTGCGCGCCTGACCGAGCTGATGAAACAGCCGCAGTACTCGCCGCTGACCAACGCCGAAATCGTGATCGTCATCTATGCCGGTACGAAAGGCTATCTGGACAGCATCCCGGTCAGGGACGTGACCAAGTGGGAGCGCGGCCTGATCCAGTACCTGCGCAACCAGAAGGCTGATCTGCTTGAGGACATGACCAAGAACGACCGCAAGGTTGCGGGCGAGCTTGAGGATGCGATCAAGGCAGCGCTGGACGGCTACGCCAAGACCTACGCCTGAGAGGAGGGATAGATGCCCAGCCTCAAGGACCTCAAGAACCGGATCGGCAGCGTCAAGAACACGCGCAAGATCACCAAGGCGATGCAGATGGTCGCCGCCGCGAAACTGCGCCGTGCGCAGGAAGCGGCCGAGGCCGCGCGCCCCTATGCCGACCGGATGTCGGCGGTGATCGCTGGCCTGACCGCCGCTGCGGCTGGTTCGGCCGCGGCACCGCGCCTGCTGGCCGGCACCGGCGAAGATCGTCGCCACCTTCTGGTGGTGATGACCTCCGAGCGCGGGCTTGCGGGCGGATTCAACTCGTCCATCGTCAAGCTCGCCCGGCTGCGCCTGCAAGAGCTGCAGGCGCAGGGCAAGCAGGTGTCGATCCTGACCGTCGGCAAAAAGGGCCGCGAACAGCTCAAGCGCGAATACGGCGCCCTCTTTGTCCATCACGTCGACATGAGCGAGGTCAAACGTATCGGCTATGAGAATGCGCGCGACATTGCGGACGAAATCCTCGCCCGCTTTGACGCTGGCGAGTTCGACGTGGCGACGCTGTTCTTCAACCGCTTCGAATCGGTGATCAGCCAGGTGCCGACGGCCCTGCAGGTTATCCCGGCGGTCGTCGAGGAAGGCGAGGCCGCGGCCTCGGCGCTTTACGACTATGAACCGGACGAAGGCGCGATCCTGAACGACCTGCTGCCGCGTGCGGTGGCCACGCAGGTCTTTGCCGCGCTGCTGGAAAACGCGGCTTCGGAACAGGGTGCGCGGATGACCGCCATGGACAACGCGACCCGCAACGCCGGTGACATGATCGACAGGCTGACGACGGAATATAACCGCTCGCGTCAGGCCGCGATCACCAAAGAACTGATTGAAATCATCTCGGGCGCAGAGGCGCTCTGACACGTAGGGGTTAAACACATGGCAGAGGCCAAGGGAAAAATCACGCAGGTGATCGGCGCCGTCGTCGATGTGCAGTTCGACGGCCCGCTTCCGGCGATTCTGAACGCACTCGAGACTGAAAACAACGGCAAGCGTCTGGTGCTGGAAGTGGCTCAGCACCTGGGTGAGAACACCGTCCGCACCATCGCGATGGACGCGACCGAAGGTCTGGTCCGTGGTCTGGCCGTGCGCGACACCGGCGGCCCGATCACCGTGCCGGTTGGTGACGCGACTCTGGGCCGGATCCTGAACGTGGTTGGTGAGCCGGTGGACGAAGGCGGTCCGGTTGACGCAAGCCAGACCCGCGCCATCCACCAGCCGGCTCCGGACTTCGCCGCTCAGGCGACCGCGTCCGAGATCCTGGTTACCGGTATCAAGGTTATCGACCTGCTCGCGCCCTACTCCAAGGGTGGTAAGATCGGCCTGTTCGGCGGCGCCGGCGTTGGTAAGACGGTTCTGATCATGGAACTGATCAACAACATCGCCAAAGTGCACTCGGGCTACTCGGTGTTCGCCGGTGTGGGCGAGCGTACCCGCGAAGGTAACGACCTGTACCATGAGATGGTGGAATCGGGCGTTATCAAGCCTGACAACCTGTCGGAATCGCAGGTGGCTCTGGTCTATGGCCAGATGAACGAGCCTCCGGGTGCGCGGATGCGCGTGGCGCTGACCGGTCTGACCCTGGCCGAGCAGTTCCGCGACCAGTCGGGCACCGACGTTCTGTTCTTTGTCGACAACATCTTCCGCTTTACGCAGGCGGGTTCCGAGGTGTCGGCGCTTCTGGGCCGTATTCCCTCGGCCGTGGGTTATCAGCCGACGCTGGCGACCGACATGGGCGCCCTACAAGAGCGGATCACCTCGACCAAGAGCGGCTCGATCACCTCGGTGCAGGCCATCTACGTTCCGGCCGACGACCTTACCGACCCGGCTCCGGCGACCTCGTTTGCCCACCTCGACGCCACCACGGTTCTGTCGCGCGCCATCTCCGAGCTTGGTATCTACCCGGCTGTGGACCCGCTCGACTCGACCTCGCGGATCCTTGATCCGGCGATCGTTGGCGAAGAGCACTATCAGGTTGCGCGCGACGTTCAGGGTATCCTGCAGAAATACAAGTCGCTGCAGGACATCATCGCCATTCTCGGCATGGACGAACTGTCGGAAGAGGACAAGCTGACCGTGGCCCGCGCCCGGAAGATCCAGCGCTTCCTGTCGCAGCCCTTCGACGTGGCGAAAGTCTTCACCGGCTCGGACGGTGTGCAGGTGCCGCTTGAGGACACGATCAAGTCCTTTAAAGCGGTGGTTGCCGGCGAATACGACCACCTGCCGGAAGCGGCCTTCTACATGGTCGGCGGCATCGAGGACGTGAAAGCCAAGGCGCAGCGCCTCGCCGCTGACGCGGCGTAAGGGGGCGATATGGCCGATACGATGCAGTTCGACCTCGTCTCGCCGGAACGGAACCTGCTTTCCGTTGCGGCGCGCGAGGTGCGCCTGCCCGGCGCCGAAGGCGATCTGACGGCGATGCCCGGCCATGCTCCGGCCATCGTCAATCTGCGCCCCGGTCTGGTGACGGTGGTTGCGGCCGACGGGACCGAGACGGAATTTGCAGTGACCGGCGGTTTCGCCGAGATCAACGGTGAATCCGTCAGCCTGCTGGCCGAACGCGGACATCCGCGCGCCGAGATGACGCAAGAGGTCTTTAACGAAATGATGGCTCAGGCCCGTCGTCGCGTTGAGACCGCCAAGGAACGCGAATCCGCCGGAGAAGAGCTGGTCGCCGCTGCGGTCAAGCTGCTGGCCGATATGGAGGCGCTTGGCACGCACATCGGGCTGGACCCCAATCAGGCCAATTTCCCGCACTGACGGGGAATTGACGCCAACAGCGGCAGGCCCCATAGTAAGCCCCGGTTTTTCCGGGGCTTTATTCTTTTTCGCAATCACCTTTCATGAAAGATTGGGGGGACTCCTGAGATATTTTGGCCAGTTTGCCGTTGGGGTCGCTCAGGGCACGACCGAGATGTTCTCGGCATTCGAGAGTGGCGGCCCGATGTGGACCGGAGAGGGGCCTAGGGTCGAGGCCCAGCAGGTCCAGTTTGACGAGCCCTTTATTGAGCCACCGGTAGTCCACGTTTCACTGACGATGTGGGATATTGATTGCGGCGCCAACCAGCGCGCCGATATCCGCGCGGCGAACGTGACCGAGACAGGATTCGAGCTGCAATTCCGGACCTGGGGCGACACGCGTGTTGCGCGGGTGCGGGCCAGTTGGATGGCCATTGGCCCGCTGCGCCACCATGACGATTGGGAGGTCGGCTGAACGCCGGCCTTAGGCCCGTTCGAGGTTCAGCGCGATCAGCTCGGCCACCTGGCGTGGATGGGTGATCGGCAGCATATGGCTTGCTCCGGGTACGCGGGCGCGACCGACATCAGGCATCCGCGCAGCCAGAGCATCCGCAATCGCGGGAATGACGGGCGGGGACTCTTCACCCATGATGATCAGTACCGGTGCGTCGATAGCCTCTAGCCCGTCAGGACGCAGGATATTGGCCGCGTCATGGCGCAGCGCCTCGTTGCTGGCGTGAACAAGGTGAATTTGCCGCGCAAGCCGCGCCCGGCCCGCAGGCGTCTGTGCATCCCAGTCCAGCCCGCCCCAGCAGGCAAGAAAGGCTCGTGCCGCCTCGGCATCTTCGCCTGCTTTCAGCTTGGCCTCGACCTCGGCCATCAATGCGTCGTTATGAGCGTCGGGCGCGGCGGCAAAGAGCACTGGCTCGATCAGGGTCAGGCTTCGTACGGCCTCGGGCGCGGCGACGGCGATGCGCAGGGCGACGGTCGCCCCCATGCTGTGACCGATCAGATCCAGCGGCCGGTCGATCAGCGCGGCAACGGTGCGCGTGGTAAAGGTGTGGTAGTCAGGCGTCCCGCCATCCCAATCCGGGCTTTGCCCGTGGCCGGGCAGGTCAGGCGCGCTGATCCGCACATGATCACGCAGAGTCTCGGCAATCGGACCCCAATAGACGCCATTGCCCATCATGCAATGCAGCGCCAGTGCCGGGCGATCCTGGTTCCCCGGCCATTGCCTTAGATGCAGCACGCTCACAGTGAGGCCAGATGCCGGTCAAGAAAGTCCAGCCGGTCCTGACCCCAGAACCGCTCACCCGTTTCGCGCACGATGTAGAAGGGGGCGCCAAAGACGCCGTCCTCGACCGCTTGCTCAAGGTTGCGTGCAAAGGTCTCGGCACCGATGAACAGGCCTTTGTTGGCAAGTTCGGGGTCAAAACCTGCCGCAGAGAGTTTGTCACGGATCACCGCGTCATCGGCGATGTCGGCCTCTTCTGCCCAGACCCCGCGCAGGAAACTTTGCACCAGGCCAGCCAGATCGCCGCCGCCGGCCTCTTGCGCGGCAATGATCGCATAGGACGAGGGCGCGGGGTTCACGGGCCAGAAGGCGGGCCTCAGGTTCAGCGGCTGACCCAGATGTCCGGACCAGCGGCGCAGCTCTTGTGCGCGGTACTCCATGCGCGAGGGATGGCGGTTCGCCGGGCGGATGCCGCCGGTGCGGTCAAAGAGCTGTAGCAGATCGACAGGCTTGTAGGTGATCGTTGCGCCGTGCCGGGCGGCGATTTCCTCCAGCCGGTTTCCGGCGAGATAGGCCCAGGGGCTGGGTGTGCCGAAGTAATAGTCGATATGCGCCATGGTTTTATCCTCGGGGTTTGCGAGCAGGCTAGCCCGGTGCTAAGCGAGGTGCAATCGCACGAATCCAGACAGGACACGCCCATGCCGGCCATGACCGAACCCAAGCTCATCGCGGGAAATGCGAACCGGCCTCTGGCCACCGCGATCGCCCGCCGCATGTCGATGCATCGCGGGATGAATGTCGCCCCGATCGAGGCGCGGGTCGAACGCTTCAACGATCAGGAAATCTTTGTCGAGGTCTATGAGAACGTCCGCGGCGAGGACATGTTCATCATCCAGCCGACCTCGAACCCGGCCAACGACAACCTGATGGAGCTGCTGATCATGACCGATGCGCTGCGGCGCTCGTCTGCGGCACGTATCACGGCGGTCATCCCCTATTTCGGCTATGCCCGGCAGGACCGCCGCGCCAAGGCCCGCACGCCTATCAGCGCCAAACTGGTTGCGAACCTGCTGACCGAGGCAGGCGTTGACCGGGTTCTGACGCTGGACCTGCATGCCGCCCAGATTCAGGGCTTTTTCGATATTCCGGTGGACAACCTTTATGCTGCCCCGGTCTTTGCACTGGATATCAAACATCACTTCCGTGACCGCATGTCGGACCTGATGGTGATTTCGCCTGACGTTGGCGGTGTTGCCCGGGCACGTGAACTTGCACAAAGGATCGGCGCACCGCTCGCCATCGTGGACAAGCGCCGCGAAAAGCCGGGCGAAGTCGCCGAGATGACGGTGATCGGTGATGTGACCGGCAAGACCTGCATCATCGTTGACGATATCTGCGACACCGCTGGTACCTTGTGCAAGGCTGCACAGGTGCTGACCGAGCATGGCGCGACCGAGGTTCACGCCTATATCACCCATGGTGTGCTTAGCGGCCCGGCGGTCGAGCGGGTTCAGAATTCGGTGATGAAATCGCTGGTCATCACAGATTCGATCGAGCCGGGCGCCAAGGTGAAATCGGCCACGAACATCCGCATCGTACCCACGGCGCCGATGTTTGCTCAGGCGATTCTGAACATCTGGAACGGCACCTCGGTCAGCTCGCTGTTCGAGGTGGGGACGCTGGGCCCGATCTACGAAGGGCTTTATTCGGGCTTCTGATCGTCCGGAAATCAATCAGGGCCACGGATCGCGGGCAGGGGCTGTTTCGCGATCCGTGGTCCTGTTCATTCAAAGAAAGCGCGGGAATTCGATCTTGGGGCAGCGATCCTCGATCACCGTCAGACCACGGGCGCGCGCCCGGGCGGTGGCCTGCGGATGGCTGATGCCAAGCTGCATCCAGATCGTGCGCAGCTTCGGCAGATGAGCGATGGCCTCATCGACTATGGCGGGCACTGCGTCGACGCGGCGGAAGATATCCACCATGTCGACCTCGATTTCGGGCGGGATCGAACGCAGGTCAGGATAGACATGCTCATCCAGAATCATGCTGCCAGCATGCGTCGGGTTGACCGGCACGATTCGATAGCCCTGAGATTTCAGATAGCGCGCAACGCCCCATGACGGACGCACCTCGTTCGGCGACAGGCCGACGATGGCAATGCAGCGGGCGGTGCGCGCGATCCGCGCTATGTCGTCATCAACCGGCGAACTGCCTGTGTCGCGAAGTATGGCCAGATTCATTCTGATCCTCCCCCAAAGATCTCAACCGAAAGTGGCATGGAAAAAGCGCCCGGTCCAGAGTGCTGGCCGGGCGCAAGTCGCGGAACGAGGGACAGTGATCTGAACATGACCGTTCCGAGGTCATGTCCAATAAATAAATGGGAACTGTGGCGAAATGGTTCCATCGTTATCACGAGAAAGTGAATTTTTAGGGATTAAGTTGCACCCAAACGGCTTTTGCGCGCATCAGAATGCCCTGTGGGTCGGCTAAAAGCCGCTCGCGTGCCCGTTCAGAGCGCACAAGATAGGTTCGCTGGCCAATGACCACGAAATAGCGCGGATTGCCGGGCTCTGAGCGCCCTTCGGACAGGGCGACGACGCAAAGTCCGCCCAACCCCGGCGCATAGGCCTTGGGGTTTGCTTCGAAAAGGTTGCGGTTATGCTCGCTGGCAAAATGCCAGGCCTGACCGCGCCAGACGGTGACCAGATCGTTACGCCCCGGAACGGCCGCATTCTCCATCCCGTATGAGACCGGGTCCATACCGTCGAGCGCCCAATCCTCTGCCATCGTCGCGTTGGCAGGCAGGAAAAGGAACAGGCTGGCGAGAATCGGTCGAATCATGGCTGCGCATAGGCTGAGGGTTGCCTATGGATCTGGCAAATCGCCTTGCGATTCTCAACCGGGACGGGCGCTTTCTAGCGCCGTTGTGATGGCACCGCTCAGCTCTGTGAAGCGGCGTAAAGCGCCACGGCCGCCGCGTTCGAGACGTTGAGCGAGCCGAAATCGGCTGCAAACGGGATACGCAGGATATGATCGCAGGTTTCGCGTGTGCGTTCGCGCAGCCCCGGTCCCTCGGCGCCAAGCACCAGGCAGATCGCACGACCCGAGAGGGCGCGCAGAGTTTCGGGCAGGGTTTCTTGCCCGGTCCCGTCGAGCCCAAGGACGGTATAGCCCATGGCCTTCAGCTCGATCAGCGCATCGGCAAGGTTGGTGACGCGCAGATAGGGCTGGCGTTCCAGCGCGCCCGAGGCGGTCTTGGCCAGTGCCCCGGTTTCGGGTGCGGAATGGCGGGCCGGGGCGATAACTGCCCGTGCGCCAAAGACCTCGGCCGAGCGCAGGATTGCGCCTACGTTATGCGGATCGGTCACGCGGTCCAGCGCCACCATCAACGGGCGCCCCGGTCCGGACAGCGCCAGATCCTCAAGCTTGCCCCAGGCAAGCGGCCTGACCTCCAGTGCGGCGCCCTGATGGACGCTGTCGGGTGCCAATGGTACGGCCTTGTCAAAGGTCCGGGCATCGGTGATTTCTGGTTCGGTCCCCTCTGGCAGAGGGCCCAGACGATCAAGCGCATTGCGAGTGACGACCAGGCGCAGCTTTTCGCGGCGGGGGTTAGCCAGCGCATCGCGCACCGCATGCAGGCCGAATAGCCACAGCGTTTCGGCTGCGGCGGCGCGGCGGGCGCGTTCCTTGTCGATGACCCAGGCGGGTTTTTTGGTTTTCTGCGGTTTCTCGGCCATATCCTGTCCCCGGCTGTCGTTCCGACTGCGCAGAAAATGCGGGAAATTGCAAGTTCTGCTGCGGGATGGTCGAAACTGATGGCTGGCCACAACTTTTCCCCTGATCCCTGCTTGACGCCCTGCGCCGGGCGGGATAATCACCCCTCCACACGCCGAAAGCGTTCGGCGGGCGACGTGCTGCAAGGTGCGGCAGCGGACTGTAACTCCGCCGGGGAGACCCATGCCTGGTTCGATTCCAGGGTCGCCCACCACTTCTTCTGAAAACTGAACGAAATCAACGAAGTGGTGTCCCGCATTCGTGCAATGCGGCAGTATACAAATCAATAGGTTATGACGCAGGTGTCCCGCAGTTCCGGGCCTTGTCTGTGCAAAAGAAAGCCGCCGGAGGAGCTGGCACTCCATCCGACGGCACTGTCAAAGGTCTTCTGACAAAAGAATATGTCACAGTTTCCCGCCGCGCAACCCCGTGGGGAGGTGCAGCATGAGCTGGAAGGTCGCGAATCTTTGCGCCGGGCGGCGCTTCGGTAGTCCGGTGCGAAAACAGATCATCATGTTTCTGGCCGACAAGGCCAGCGATGACGGGTCGGGCATCTGGTGTTCCAAGGGAACGATCCAGCGCTACACCGAGCTTGGCGAAACCACCGTCAAGCGCACGATCAACGAATTCCTGAACGAAGGCATCCTGATCGAGACCGGCCGCCGTGCCTGCAAGAACGGTTTTACCGTCGTCTATCGCATTTCCCTTGCCGCCGTCCGCACCCTGGAGGGCATTGCCGAACCCGATGATGAGACGGGGTCCACAGAGGACGGGGTCTACCGTGAACCCGGAACGGGGTCCGCTGCGGACCCGGTACCCCGTCCACAGCGGACCCCAAACCATCCTGAAACCATCCATAAACCACCTTCGCGCGCAGGCGCGCGCGAGGCGGCGGCTGAATCTCTTGAGATATTGAAGGCCTATCCAACCGACCGATGTCGCAACGAAGCGGCCTGCCTGCACCACGTTGAGGCTGCCATGCAGGAGGTCGGGTATGAAAAGCTTCTCTCGGCTGTAAAGCGCTATGCGCTGGAGACCGCAGGCTATACGCGCTCAAAGGTCTGCTTCTCGGATAACTGGTTCAGGGTGGGCCGCTGGCGCGATTACATCGCGGACGAGCCGGAATCGCCTCAGGTGCCCACCCCGGCGCATGCGGCAAAAACTGCCGACTGGATCAAATCCCGTCACCCTTTGTGTCGAACGCTCAGCGTCGGGCAGGTCCGTATGGCGCTGGACCTGGAGCTGGTTTCCCGCAGCGAAGTGCGCGCCGCAGGCTTCAGCGAGGGCTTGCGTTATGTCTGAGCGTAGCGGCAAATCGATCTTCGCGCACAAGCAGACCTATTCGCGCAAGGGCAACAGCAAGAGCCGGTCGGTCAGCGAGGTCGCGGATGAGGCCGAGCGGCTGGACGGGGCCTGCCCGCATGTCGAAGATCCGCAGCCGCCCACCATCCTCGAAGGCATGCGGCCTTCGGAGGTGGTCGCGCTGATCGAGCAGCGCGTCGCCGAACAAAACAAGCTGCTGCGCCGATTGCGCAAGGAGCAGCCGGAGCGGAAGGAGGCGCTGCGGAGCATCCGCAGCGACACGCATGTGATGATCGGCAGCGTCTTTAGTTTTCCCGACCCGGTCGAGGATATGGATGAGGCCGATTATCTGCGCTGGCGCAAGGACGTGATCGCCTTCGCCAGGGTCGATGCCGCGCGCAACGCGGCCGAGGTGGTGAGCATCGTCGAGCATCGCGACGAAGCCCACCCGCATGTGCATGTGCTGGCCGTGCCCATATGTGCAGAGGGCAATATGCGCATGGACGCCAAGCGCTGCCATGAGGGCCATCGCGAGCAGGACCGGCACAAGGATCACGGCTGGTCCGGTTCGCCGTCGCGCAGCTACAAGCAGGCGATGCGCGGCTGGCAGGACCGCTATCACGCCGAGGTCGGCGCGAAGCATGGGCAGGCCCGGACGGGACCACGCCGCCGCCGTCTGGACCGGCCTGCGTGGAAGGCCGAGCAGGAGCGGCTGAAGGCGCAGAAGGAGGCAGAGATTGCCATCTTGCGCGCCGAAGAGGCTCGTCGCCTTGCCGACGAGGAAGAGCGCCGCCGCGACCTGGTCATGCAGGACACGGTCGCCAGACGGCTTCGGGAGGCCGAGACGGTCCATGCCATCGCTGCCGGTGGGCTGATCGCCGCCATCCGGCAGATCGATCCCGACCCGGTGCTGCGGGAGCGGCTGGAGACGCCGGGGGAGATGGGCGCTTGGACGCATCACGATGCAGATCGCAACCGCGAAATGCACAACGCGCTGGCGCCGGTTCTCAGCGACGGGCTGGAAGCCCTGCGCCAGCCGCTGACAGGTCGGGGGCTGCTCGGCGGTCTGTCCGGCTTCCTGCGCGGGGTCGCGGGTTGGGTCCATCGCCTCGCCGATACCAGCCCGCGCTGGCTGAAATGGCCGGAGACCGTGGCCTATGTGGCGCAAGGGGCGAAGCAGGCGTTCGGCACGACTTACACGGCCTCGACCCTGGTCGGGGTCATTGAGGCCTCGCCGGCATGGCAATCCTTCAGCGGCGAGGCGAGAGCGCGGCTGGATCAGGTGCGGGCGGTGCAAGCGCTGACGAATCCGCGCGACTCTCGACCAGACGCTTCATCGCAAAGGGGCATATGACAACATGCGCCTATGCCAATATGCCCATCCGGCAACCCAGAGCCGGCAATTGCGGATGATACGATTTTTTGGTAATATCTGGTATCGACGCGTAGGAGGCCCGCATGTCCCGCAACACATCGGTTTCGCTCGGCGATCACTTCGTCAGCTTCATCGACGCGCAGGTGAAGGGCGGCCGCTATGGCTCGGCCAGCGACGTGGTGCGGGCAGGGCTGCGGCTCCTGGAGGAGCACGAGGCCAAGGTAAAGGCCCTTCAGGACGCCCTGATCGCCGGAGAGGACTCCGGCCGGGCGGAAGGCTTCGACCTCGACCAGTTCATTGCCCGCAAGATGGCCGGCCGCAACGCATGAAGGCGCTGGCCTTCACCGTCGCGGCAACGGTCGATCTGGAGAAGATCTGGAATTATACGGAACGCGAATGGGGCCTCGCGCAAGCTATGTGCAGGAGCTGCGCGACACCTGCCGCGCGCTGGCCTCAGGGCAAAGGTGCGGCAGAAAAGTTGGTGTTCGGCCTGGCTATCTGAAGTGCCTGAGCGGATCGCATGTCATCTTCTTCCGGGATCTGGGCGATACGCTGGAAATCGTCCGCATCCTGCACGGCGCGCAGGATGCCGAGCGGCATCTGTGACTGGTGCAGACTTGTGCGGATGGCAGAATGCACGAAGGACAGGATCGCAATATGACCATATGTAAGCGCTGTCCTGATCACACGGTTACGGGGTAGTTCCACGGGATCAGGTCGTCGATCTGGCCTTGTTTGTGGCCTTTGACGATGGCGGTGAGTGTGGCGGTCAGCCATGCGTGAGGATCGACGCCGTTCATCTTACAGGTCTCGATCAGTGAAGCGATGACAGCCCAGTTTTCGGCTCGGTGTCAACGGCGGAGCAAAAGTCGGCCGGG
>NZ_AEPN01000013.1:0-90674 GCF_000185925.1 Paracoccus sp. TRP
GGCCCGACAGAGGAGAAATGACCATGACCACCGTATTTGACGGCACCCCGAAACTGCGCGGCCTGTCTGGCGACTACGCCCGCGTGACCTGCATCGAGGACCGCGTGTTGCTGCGCTGCGTGGACACGATGGCCGAGGAAGGTGTGACAACCGCCTACACGCCGGATCAGGCGCGCGCTCTGGCTGCGTCGCTGATGGAGGCGGCGGATAAGGCGGAAGGCGGTGAAGCATGACCAGTATCATCACCGCCGCAGAGGCCCGCTCGCTTGATCCGGCTCTGCAAGCCCCTGCCGTGCTGGATCGGCTGGACAAGATGATCCGAGAAGCGGCCTGCAGGGGCGCGAAAGAGCTTCGCGTGCCCCGCGATCTGGTCGAGGCCAGCAGTTACCGCGTCCGGTTCTGGGCATCGGGCGTCAGCGAAGCGTTGAAGGAAGCAGGCTATATCATCACGCCCCGCATCCACAATCTCGAACATATGGACGCCTGGCTCGAAATCTCATGGAGGACCGCATGAGCATCCTCAACGACACCACCCCTCGCCTCACCCGCCACCTTAGCGGCCACCACGCGGTGCAGGGAGAGGCCGAGTATGTCGAGCGGCATGCGCCCGTCACCGCATCCCCCGGCTGGCAGCCGATTGAGACAGCGCCGAGGGATGGGACGGTTTTTCTAGCTCTTGAGGATGGTGAATATTATGGGTGCGCGCGCAGTGAATGCGGAGATTGCTGGGTTGGTTATTGCGGACAGCCCGTGGTTTATACTTTAGAACCAACCCACTGGATGCCGCTTCCCGCCGCCCCCGAAGCCGAGGGAGGCAGCGCTGAGCGTTGAAGCAAAACTGTTGCCCTGCCCGTTCTGTGGGGGGCCGGCGTCTTTCGGGACGGTGAAATACAGCCCGAAGCATGTTCAGGAGCAAGGGTGGAATCAAGACACGTTCCACTTCGTGAGCTGCATCAAGTGCGGTGTGTCGAACTGCGGCATCGTCGGACACGATACGATGATCCTCGCCGCTGAACTCTGGAACCATCGCGAACTGATCGGGCGGCGAGAGGCGGACGCGCCCGTCACCGCGCGGGAGGCGGAGCCGACTGAGGATGAATTGGACGAGGCGTGGAAAGAAGGCTTCAACGCCGGGTTCGGCGAGGCAATGCTGACCAACACCCCGCCCCAGTCAAGCGAGACGGTCGCAGAGGTGACAAACCATGCGCTCGACGCATGCCGCATCATCGACGCGGCAGTGCTGGAAGGACATGACAATACCAGTGACCTGATCTGTCATCTCCTTGAGGCCGTCGAACCGGCCAGAGCCGCCCTGCGCACCCTGTCCAGCACGGGGGAGAAGTGATGGAAGTCCTGTCCGAAAGCAAGCCCATCGCACGGAAGGCTCACACCTGCGACCATTGCTGGTGTGATATTTCCCCCGGTGAGCAATACCATCGCGCGTTTCTGAAAGACGGCGGCGATGTGTGGTCATGGAAATCGCATCTGGATTGCGCCGCGCTCAGCGACTGCATGCACCGGGATCAGGATCTATGCTGGGACGAGGGAATCAACCTGTCCGAAGAATGGTCCAATGATCGCGAGGAAATGCTGCGCTATCGCGATGAGTTTCCAACCGTGATTGCGCGGTTCGAGGCTCGTTCCGCCCGCCGCACCGGACAGGGAGGCCAGCCATGACTGAGCCGATGCGCCTCGCCCTACGCGCCCTGTCCAGCGGGGAGGCCAGCCATGACTGACCCTCGCCTGCCCGTAGCCTGCGCCTCTTGCGGCTGGACCGGAAAGCGCCTGCCCGGAAAGCCCGTGACCTGCCCCAAATGCGGAGAGTGGGCTACGTTCCAGTGGAGGAAGGAGGCATAGGGATGGGGGAAATGCCCAAAATCATGGTGGCCGTTGATTCGGATGCGCTTGCCGAAATCCACGCAAAACTGGATGCGCTTTCGGCCAAGATAGACGCGGTTCGCGTTGCGCCAGTTCCTGAATGGATGCCCGCAGGCGAGTACGCCAAACTGGCGGGCGTAACCAGACGAACCGTAATGAACTGGATCGCGGCGGGCCGCATCGAAAGCAGCCGGCACGGAGCAACCGTGATGGTTCGCGCTAATCCAGGCGCTTAGCAAGATCAGCGGCGGTTTCCCGGTAGTAGACCATGAGCATTTTCAAATCACGGTGGCCAGTGATGCGCGCAAGAGAAAGCACATCGACCTTCTTTGCCAGCTTTCCCGTCCCCGCTGCGCGGCTGTCGTGGAAATTCAACCCCTCAACGCCAGCGCGATCCCGCAACTTGCGCCACAGAACATCGAGCTGCGCAGAGGTCAGGCCGAACACCGGATCTTGCCGAGGCAGAGCTTCAAGAAGAGCCATGGCTGCTTTTGACAGAGGTACATCACGAGGCGAGCCGTTTTTCGTCATCGGCAGGTGCGCCACCCGAGCATCAGTATCGATGCGGTCCCATGTAAGGCCGACGATCTCCCCCGCCCTCATGGCAGTTTCGCAGGCAAAGCGGAAAGCGTGGAAAGCGCGCGCGGTCGCGCGGGTCAGGTCATCACCGGCTGAAATGGCAAGCCTCTCCATTTCGTCGTCTGTGGGCAATCTGGACCGTGCAGGCGGCTTTGTCGGCTTGCGCACGTCAGAGGCGGGATTGTGCGAAATAAGCCCCCACTCTTTTACGCACACGGTCAGCACGGATGAGATCAGCTGCATCTCGCGAATGACCGATGCCGGTGCCACCTCCTTGCTGCGCCGGTCGCGCCAGTCGGCAATATCAGACGCCCGCAAGTCGGCCATCTTCACCTTCGCCAGCGAATCCTTGCGCAGTTTTTCCAGACGGATGATTTCCCATCTGGCACCGCGTTTTTGTGGCGACCTCTCGCGCGCATATCGTTCCATGGCATCGCCAAGGGTCCCCTGCCCCTTGACCTCATCAGCATTGAGAATCAGATACTCTTGGCGCGCAGCCCATTCCTTGGCAGCTGTTTTGGTCGGGAAAACCTTGGATTTTCTGACGCCTTGCCGAGCCACTTCGGCGCGGAAGCTTCCGGAAGGAAGTTTTCTGATGCTCGCCATGCGTAATCCCCTGCGCATTCGTGCGGACGAAATGCGTAATTGGATTGCGCAATGTGGCGGAAATCGCAAGCAAGGGAAGCGGGGAGAAGGTGTTTTTACTGGAAATTTCCTGCTTTTTCGCTTGGGCCAGGAAATCTCAAGAAAGCACTGGTGCGGTCGAGAAGACTCGAACTTCCACTCCGGTTAAGGAACAGCGACCTCAACGCTGCGCGTCTACCAATTCCGCCACGACCGCATCCGTAGCAAGGCGGCTTCTAGACGCTTGCGCGGCAGATGAAAAGAGGCATTTTTCACCCGCCGCAGCTTTATTTCATTCTGCGGCCACTGCCGCCTGCGGGACATAGTTCAGGATCGGCGCCAACCAACGCTCGGCCTCGGAAACCGACATGCCCTTGCGTGCTGCATAGTCCAGAACCTGATCGTGCTCGACCTTGGCAACACCAAAATAATAGGCCTCGGGATGGCCGATATAAAGACCCGAGACCGACGCGCCGGGCCACATCGCCATTGATTCGGTCAGTTCGACCCCCGTTGCAGTCGTCGCATCCAACAGATTGAACAGCGTTACCTTTTCGGTGTGATCGGGCTGGGCCGGATAGCCGGGCGCGGGGCGGATGCCCTTGTACGGTTCGGCAATCAGCTCTTCGGGGGTAAAATTCTCGTCGGCATAGCCCCAGTACTGACGGCGCACCCGTTCATGCATCATCTCGGCCAGAGCCTCGGCAAAGCGGTCGGCCAGGGCCTGCACGATAATCGCCGAGAAATCGTCATGCTCGGCTTTGAAGCGGTCGGCGATCACCTGCTCTTCGCCCCCGGCGGTCACCACGAAACCACCGACATAATCCCGGTGGCCCTCGGGGGCGACGAAATCGGCCAGCGCGACATTCGGGCGGCCGTCACGCTTGGTGACCTGCTGACGCAGCGTGTGCAGCGTCGCCAAAGCCTCACCACGATCCTCGCCCGTATAAAGCCGGATATCATCTCCGACCCGGTTCGCCGGCCAGAAGCCGATGACCGCGCGCGGGTGGAACCATTTCTCGTCGATGATCCGCTTAAGCATCGCCTGAGCATCGCTGAACAGCTGCCGCGCGACCTCACCCTGCTTTTCATCCTCAAGGATGCGCGGGTAGACGCCCTTCAGCTCCCAGGTCTGGAAGAACGGAGTCCAGTCGATATAGCGCGCGATTTCGGCCAGATCGAAATCGTCGATCACCCGGGCGCCCAGGAATTCGGGGGTCCTGGCCTCATAGCCCGTCCAGTCGATCTGCAACGCATTATCGCGCGCGGTCGCCAGCGGCAGACGTTTCTTGTCAGCCTCGGCCCGGGCGTGCTTGTTTGCGACCTCGACATATTCGGCGCGAATGGTTTCGACATAGGCATTCTTCTGACCCGAAAGCAGATTGCCCACGACGCCCACTGCCCGGCTTGCGTCAGTGACATAGACCGCCTGCCCGCGCGCGTATTTCGGATGGATCTTGACCGCCGTATGCACGCGGCTGGTCGTCGCCCCGCCAATCAGCAGCGGAATGTCAAAGCCCTCACGCTCCATTTCAGAGGCGACATGGACCATCTCGTCCAAGGACGGGGTGATCAGACCCGACAGGCCGATGATATCGACCTTTTCAGCCTTGGCGATCTCAAGGATCTTGGTCGCCGGGACCATCACGCCAAGGTCGATGATCTCATAGTTGTTGCAGGCAAGGACGACACCGACAATGTTCTTGCCGATGTCGTGGACGTCACCCTTGACCGTCGCCATCAGCACCTTGCCGGCGCTGCCTGCCCCACCATTGCCGGCCTTTTCGGCCTCCATATAAGGCAGAAGATGCGCCACGGCCTGTTTCATCACCCGCGCCGATTTCACCACCTGCGGCAGGAACATCTTGCCCGAACCGAAAAGATCCCCGACCACGTTCATCCCGGCCATCAGCGGACCTTCGATGACATGCAGGGGACGCTCGGCCTTCTGGCGCGCTTCCTCGGTATCCTCGTCGATATATTCGGTGATGCCGTTGACCAGAGCATGTTCAAGGCGTTTTTCGACCGGCCAGCTGCGCCAGGTCAGATCCTTTTCACGCGCCCTGGCCCCGCCTTCACCGCGGAAGCGTCCGGCGATCTCAAGCATGTTTTCGGTCGCCGTCCCGCCCCTGGCAGGCTTGCGGTTCAGCACCACATCTTCGCAGGCCTCGCGCAGTTCGGCGTCGATCTGATCATAGACCGCAAGCTGACCGGCATTGACGATGCCCATATCCATCCCCGCCTGAATGGCGTGATATAGGAAGACAGCGTGCATCGCCTCGCGCACGGGTTCATTCCCGCGAAAGCTGAACGACAGGTTTGAGACCCCGCCTGACACGTGAACATGCGGCAACTGCTGGGTAATGCGCCGTGCGGCCCCGATAAAATCCAGGCCATAGTTGTCATGCTCTTCGATGCCGGTGGCGACAGCAAAGACGTTGGGGTCAAAAATAATGTCTTCGGGCGGGAAGCCGATCTTGTTGACCAGCAGGTCATAGGCGCGGGAACAGATCTCAACCTTGCGATTCTCGGTATCGGCCTGTCCGGTCTCGTCAAAGGCCATGACCACCACCGCCGCACCATAGCGACGGCATAGCCGGGCATGCTCAAGGAAGCTCTCTTCGCCTTCCTTGAGGCTGATCGAGTTGACGATTGCCTTACCCTGAACGCATTTCAGCCCGGCCTCGATCACCTCCCATTTCGAGCTGTCGATCATCACCGGCACGCGGGCGATATCGGGTTCGGCCGCGATCAGGTTCAGGTAGTCGATCATCGCCTGTTTCGAATCGATCAGGCCCTCGTCCATGTTGACGTCGATGATCTGGGCACCGTTCTCGACCTGATCGCGGGCCACGTCCAGCGCTGCCGCGTAATCGCCATTGGTGATCAGCTTGCGGAAACGTGCCGAGCCGGTGACGTTCGTACGTTCGCCCACGTTGACGAAGGGGATATCGTCCGTCTTGACGAAAGGCTCCAGCCCCGACAGGCGCAGGCGCGGTTCAATCTCGGGGATCGCGCGGGGCGGCAGGTTTTCAACGGCGCGGGCGATGGCCGAGATATGATCGGGGGTCGAGCCGCAGCAGCCGCCAACCACGTTGATCAGACCCTCGCGCGCAAATTCCGCCACTTGCGCCGCCATATCCTCGGGCGATTCGTCGTACTGCCCCATCTCATTCGGCAGACCGGCATTGGGATAGGCACAGATCAGCGTATCGGCGACAGCGGAAAGCTCGGCCAGATGCGGACGCATGGCGGCGGCGCCAAGTGCGCAGTTCAGCCCGATGGTGATCGGCGTGGCGTGGCGGGTCGAATACCAGAAAGCAGTCGGCGTCTGACCCGACAGCGTACGACCGGAAAGGTCGGTGATCGTACCAGAGATCATTACGGGCAGGCGCAGGCCCTTTTCGACAAACACCTCTTCGCAGGCAAAGATTGCGGCCTTGGCGTTCAGCGTGTCAAAAATGGTCTCGATCAGCAAAAGATCGGCGCCTCCCTCGATCAGGCCCCGGACCTGCTGCGCATAAGCGACGCGCAAATCATCAAAGGTCACAGCGCGATAGCCGGGGTTGTTCACGTCCGGGCTGATCGAAGCGGTGCGGTTGGTCGGCCCCAATGCCCCGGCGACCCAACGCCTGCGGCCATCCTCGGCCGTGGCGCGATCCAGCGCCTGCCGGACAAGGCGGGCACCGTGGAGGTTCAGATCATAGACTGCGGCCTCCATCCCATAGTCGGCCTGGGCGATGGTAGTCGAGGAAAAGGTATTGGTCTCGACAATATCCGCGCCTGCCTTGGCATAGCGATAATGGATATCTTCGATCGCCTTGGGCTGGGTCAGGTTCAGAAGGTCGTTATTGCCCTTTTGCGGGTGATCCCCCGGTGCGGGGGGATGGCAGCCACAGCCGCAGCCCGCACCATGGCCGGCAAAGTCATCCTCGCTAAGGCCAAGCTGCTGAATCTGCGTCCCCATCGCACCGTCGAGGATCAGGATGCGTTGGCGCGCCGCAGCGCGCAGTTCCTCAAAAACCGGAGAAAGGGGCAAGGTCATGGTCCAGGTCCGCGCGTTTCATGGAAATGGCTGTATAGCCGTTGATGAAGAGATAGTGAAATTCAACATCCGCACAATGATCTTGCATGGAATTCATGACCCGCCGCGGAAACTACCGGCGCGCCTGCCCTCTTGCGGCAAAGAGCGGCGGGGATTATCTCGCCCCGCATGACCGAATGGATGACCGCCCCCGGCCTGACCGATTATCTTGAAGCCGTGGCCTTCATGGAGGCGCGCGCCGCCGCCATTGCGGCTGGCACGGCGGGGGAACTTGTCTGGCTGGTCGAGCATCCGCCCCTTTACACTGCCGGGACATCGGCTCGGGCGGCCGATCTGCTGAACGCGCGCTTTCCCGTCCATGAAACCGGACGTGGCGGACAATATACTTATCATGGCCCGGGACAACGCGTCGTGTATGTGATGCTGGATCTCAACCGACGGGGCCGCGACGTGCGCGCCTTTGTCAAGGCGCTGGAATCATGGGTCATAGATGCGCTGGCCGAGTTCAACCTCAGGGGCGAGATCCGCGACGGACGCGTCGGCGTCTGGATCGCCCGGCCTGACAAGACACCCCTGCCCGACGGTTCAATGCGCGAGGACAAGATCGCCGCCATCGGTGTCAAACTGCGCAAATGGGTCAGCTTTCACGGCATCTCGATCAATGTCGAACCGGATCTTGACCATTATTCCGGCATCGTGCCCTGCGGCATCTCGGGGCATGGCGTGACCAGTCTGGTGGACATGGGCCTGCCGGTGGGGATGGAGGACCTGGACCTCGCCCTGCGCGCAACCTTCACGCGCCATTTTCCGCCGTTCGAAGGCTGATTTTCGCTCTGCGGCAAATTCACCCTTGCCGGAACTGCGACCTTTTTCCTGTATTCGCTCGCCGTGACGCATGGTAGCCCTGTCATCGGGAGGCGGAGAGGTCCGTTCCCCGATAATAATGATACCCAAGAGGATTGACCGATGAAGATCAGCATCTGTGCCACTCTTGCCGCCATGACCCTTGCCCTGCCCGCCATGGCACAAGACGCGGGTGATCCCGTCAAAGGCCAGAAGGAATTCAACAAGTGCAAGGCCTGCCACATGGTTCAGGCGCCTGATGGCACCAATATCGTCAAAGGCGGCAAAACGGGGCCGAACCTTTATGGCGTGGTCGGGCGCAAAGCTGGCACCGAAGAAGGGTTCAAATACTCGGACGCGCTGATCAAGCTTGGCGAGGCCGGAGAGGTCTGGACCACCGAGGATCTGGCCGCCTATATCACCGACCCCAACAAATATGTTGCGGAAAAAGTCGGCGATGCTGCGCTCAAGACCAAGATGACTTTCAAGTTGGCCAAGAATCAGGCCGATGTGATAGCCTTCCTTGCCGAGAACTCGCCCGAGGCGGGAGCAGAGGGCGAAGCCGGGGCCGCTGCTCCGGCCGAGGCGCAGTAAGCAGATCACACCGCGCCCCTGTTTGCGACAAAACCGCGCAGGGGTGCGACTTTTAGTCCTTTCTCCGCATTGCGAGGGGTGGGATTGTGGTCTAAGAAACAGCCGAGTCCGCTGGCCCTTGGGCCGGCCAGCCGCATGTCTAGGGAGTCTACGCATGGCAGACGCAGCCGTTCACGGCCACGGTGACCATCATGACACCCGCGGGTTTTTCACCCGCTGGTTCATGTCAACAAACCACAAGGATATCGGGATCCTGTACCTGTTCACGGCCGGCATCGTCGGCCTGATCTCGGTCTGCTTCACCGTCTACATGCGGATGGAGCTGCAGCACCCCGGCGTCCAGTACATGTGCCTTGAGGGCGCGCGCTTCATTGCCGACGCCTCGGCCGAATGCACGCCTAACGGGCATCTGTGGAACGTCATGATCACCTATCACGGTGTACTCATGATGTTCTTCGTGGTCATCCCGGCACTGTTTGGCGGCTTTGGCAACTATTTCATGCCGCTGCATATCGGCGCCCCGGACATGGCCTTCCCGCGGCTGAACAACCTGTCCTACTGGATGTATGTCTGCGGTGTGGCGCTTGGCATTGCCTCGCTGCTGGCGCCAGGCGGTTCGGACCAGCTGGGTTCGGGTGTGGGCTGGGTGCTTTACCCACCGCTGTCGACCACCGAGGCCGGCTATTCGATGGATCTGGCAATCTTTGCCGTCCACGTCTCGGGTGCCTCGTCGATCCTTGGCGCGATCAACATCATCACCACCTTCCTGAACATGCGCGCGCCCGGCATGACGCTGTTCAAGGTGCCGCTGTTTGCCTGGTCGGTCTTTATCACTGCCTGGCTGATCCTGCTGTCGCTGCCGGTTCTGGCGGGCGCGATCACCATGCTGCTGATGGATCGCAACTTTGGCACGCATTTCTTTGATCCGGCCGGTGGCGGCGACCCGGTGCTGTATCAGCACATCCTGTGGTTCTTTGGCCACCCCGAGGTCTATATCATCATCCTGCCGGGCTTTGGCATCATCAGCCACGTTATCTCGACCTTCGCGCGCAAGCCGATCTTTGGCTACCTGCCGATGGTGCTGGCCATGGCCGCGATTGGTATCCTGGGCTTCGTCGTCTGGGCGCACCACATGTACACGGCTGGTATGTCGCTGACCCAGCAGGCCTACTTCATGCTGGCGACCATGACGATCGCCGTGCCGACCGGCATCAAGGTCTTTTCGTGGATCGCCACGATGTGGGGCGGCTCGATCGAGTTCAAAACGCCGATGCTCTGGGCCTTTGGCTTCCTGTTCCTGTTCACCGTCGGCGGCGTGACCGGCGTGGTACTGAGCCAGGCTCCTCTGGACCGGGTCTATCACGACACCTACTATGTCGTTGCCCACTTCCACTACGTGATGTCGCTGGGCGCGGTTTACGCAATCTTTGCCGGCATCTATTACTGGATCGGCAAGATGTCGGGCCGTCAGTACCCTGAATGGGCGGGCAAGCTGCACTTCTGGACGATGTTCATCGGTTCGAACCTGATCTTCTTCCCGCAGCACTTTCTGGGCCGTCAGGGCATGCCGCGGCGCTACATCGACTATCCGGTCGAGTTCGCCTACTGGAACAACATCTCGTCGATCGGCGCCTATATCGCCTTCGCCTCGTTCCTGTTCTTCATCGGCGTGGTGTTCTACACCCTCTTCGCCGGCAAGCGCGTGAACGTGCCGAACTACTGGAACGAGTATGCCGATACGCTGGAATGGACCCTGCCCTCGCCGCCTCCGGAGCACACCTTCGAGACGCTGCCCAAGCGCGAGGATTGGGACCACTCCCACGCGCATTAATCGCGCAAGCCAAAGCTATGCCCTATTCATGGCATGAAACGGCCCCGGAGAAATCCGGGGCCGTCTGCTTTCAGCTTGATATCTGGCCGCATCGCTCGCTGCCGCGTCGGGGCTTTGTCTGGGTGATCGGGGTGACCGCAGCCGGTCTGGCCTTTCCCCTGCTTGCAACTGTCGGCTCGGCGGTGCTGTGGGGGCTTTTGCCCTTTGCGGTGCTGGCGCTTTGGGCGCTGTGGCATGCAATCACCCGCAGCTACAGCGCCGCGCATGAGCGGATGATTCTGGACCGCGACCGCCTGATCCTGACCCGCAGAGATCCGGGCCGCAAAGAGCGGGTCTGGCGCACCAACCCCTATTGGGTGCGCACCTCGCTGCGCCATAACGGCCCGGTCGATGATTATCTGGTCCTGACCGATGGCCGGCGCGAGGTCGAGCTGGGCGCGTTCCTGTCCCCCGAAGAACGGGTGGCACTGCGGGACGATCTGGACCGTCACCTTGCCAAGCTGCGCTGAAACGGGAAAGGCCCGGACCTGATGGTCCGGGCCTTCCCAGTGTCCTGGCTGCGGGAGGAGAAATCAGCCGTCGACACGGATACGGGCGTTCTCGGGGTCATAGGGGCTGTCCACCGTGACCTCGGCATCCCACAGTTCGCGCTGCATGCGAACCTTAAGCTTGGTGCCCGGCTCGGCCAGATCGGGACGGACATAGCCCATGCCGATTGACTTGCCGAAAGCGGCCGACCAGCCACCCGAAGTCAGGCGTCCAATCCGCGTGCCGTCCTGCGCATAAAGCGCCTCGCGGCCCCAAGGATCAGCATCGGCAGGTCCATCAATCAGCAGGGTGACGCATTTCGCGCGGATACCTTTGTCCAGCATCGCCTGTTTGCCGTTGAAGTCTTTCTCCAGATCGACAAAGCGATCCAGACCAGCCTCAAGCGGGGTCGCATCGCGGCCCAGTTCGGTACCGAAGGCGCGGTAGGATTTCTCCTGACGCAGCCAGTTCTGGGCGCGGGCACCGACCAGTTTCAGCCCGTGCTTTTCGCCCGCTGCGACCAGCTGATCCCAGAGATAGCGGCCAAATTCGACCGGGTGATGCAGCTCCCATCCCAGTTCGCCGGTATAGGCGACGCGGATGGCACGCACCGGGCACATGCCCAGCTCGATATTGCGCATCGACAGCCAGGGGAACCGCTTGTTGCCCAGGACCGTTTCGGGGTCAGCATCGCGCACCAGTTCCTTGAGAATGGCGCGGCTGTTCGGGCCGGCAAGGGCAAAGACACCCCATTGCGTGGTGATATCCTGCACGATCACCGGACCAAACTGACCTTCCATATCCTCGGCCAGCTTGCGCAGGTTGTCGCCGTCGTAATCTGCCCAGGCCCCGGCCGAAATCAGGTAGTAGTCATCTTCGGCCAGCCGCACGATGGTATATTCGGTGCGGGTAGTCCCGGTTTCAGTCAACGCATAGGTCAGGTTGATGCGACCGACCTTGGGCAGTTTGTTGGTCGTGAACCAGTCAAGGAACGCCGTCGCCCCCTTGCCGTAAACCCGGTGCTTGGCAAAGGCAGATGCGTCGATCAGACCGGCAGTGTTGCGGATCGCCTCGGCCTCTTCCTTGGCATATTGCCACCAGCCGCCACGACGGAAGCTGCGCGCAGCATGGTCATCGAAACCGGCCGGCGCGTAATAGTTCGGGCGCTCCCAGCCATTGACCTGACCGAATTGCGCCCCCGCCTCTTTCTGCCGGTCATAGGCCGGGGCGGTGCGCAGCGGGCGGCAGGCATCGCGCTCTTCGTCCGGGTGGTGCAGGATAAAGACGTGCTCGTAAGCCTCTTCGTTCTTGCGCGCCGCATATTCGGTGGTCATCCACTGGCCAAAGCGGCGGGGATCAAGGCTAGCCATGTCGATCTCGGCCTCGCCCTCGGTCATCATCTGCGCCAGATAATGGCCGGTGCCACCCGCAGCGGTGATGCCAAAGCTGAAACCTTCGGCCAGCCACATGTTGCGCAGACCCGGCGCCGGACCGACCAGCGGGTTGCCGTCGGGCGTATAGCAGATCGGGCCGTTGAAATCGTCCTTGAGACCCACGGTTTCCGAGGTCGGAAGCCGGTGGATCATCGACATGTACTCTTCCTCGATCCGCTCAAGATCCAGCGGGAAAAGGTCGGCGCGGAAGCTTTCCGGCACGTCGTAAAGGAAACGCGCAGGGGCATTACGCTCATAGGGGCCAAGGATCCAGCCGCCGCGTTCCTCGCGCACGTACCATTTGGCATCGGCATCGCGCAGAACCGGATGTTCGGGGTTGCCCTCGGCACGCCATTTCACCAGCGCCGGGTCCGGCTCGGTGACGATATACTGGTGCTCGACCGGGATGGCGGGGATCTTGATCCCAAGCAGGCGGGCGGTGCGCTGCGCGTGGTTGCCCGTCGCAGTCACGACATGCTCGGCGCGGATCTCAAACTGCTCACCCGAGGGGACAAGGTTGCCGCCCTTTTCGATCATCTTTTCGCAGGTCACGATCCATTCATCGCCGGTCCAGCGATAGGCATTGACCTGGATCTTGCGTTCGATGGTGGCGCCGGCCATGCGGGCTGCGCGCGCCATCGCCTGGGTCACGTCAGCGGGGTTGATATAGCCATCGGTCGGATGGAACAGCGCGCCTTTGAGGTCATCGGTCCGAACCAGCGGCCAGCGTTCCTTGATCTGCTGGGGCGTCAGAAACTCATGCTCGATCCCCACCGTCTCGGCAGTGGCGGAATAGAGCATATACTCATCCATCCGCTCTTGCGTCTGCGCCATGCGCAGGTTGCCGCAGCGGGTAAAGCCGGCGTTCAGCCCCGTCTCGGCCTCAAGCCCGGCATAAAGCTTGACCGAATAGTCGTGGATATGGGTTGTCGCGTAACCCATGTTGAACAGCGGCAAAAGCCCCGCAGCATGCCAGGTCGAACCGGCGGTCAGCTCATCACGCTCGACAAGCATCGTCTCCCACCCCGCACGGGCAAGATGCAGCGCGATGCCGCAGCCAACGGCGCCGCCTCCGACCACCAGGGCCTTCACATGGGTTTTCATGGCAAGCGACTCCTCAGTTTCGCGCATGATATTCTCTGAAGATGATTAGAGCCGGAACCGCGCGGCAAGCCGATCTTCTGCGCGACATGTTCTTGCGCAAAAGCGACATGACGAAACAGCACCCCGCCAGACGCAGACGCCCCGGCTAACCGGGGCGCTCTGGTCACAGCATCGAAGGCACCACAAGGTCCGGCGGGCGGTGCCCGTCAGCGAATGTCTTGATATTGATCAGGACTTTCTCACCCATTTCGACCCGCCCTTCGACCGTGGCCGAGCCCATATGCGGCAAAAGAACGACATTCGGCAGCTCGCGCAGCCTCGGGTTGATCTCATGCCCATGTTCGAAAACGTCGAGACCCGCACCAGAGATCTCACCCGCGCGCAGCATGCGGGTCAAAGCGTTCTCGTCGATCACCTCACCGCGCGAAGTGTTGATGACCACCGCCGTCGGCTTAAGCAGCTTCAATCGCCGCGCATTCAGCAGGTGGAAGGTCGAAGGCGTATGCGGTGCGTTCACGCTGACGATGTCCATACGCGCCAGCATCTGGTCCAGGCTTTCCCACCAGGTCGCCTGCAGCTCTGCCTCGACCTCGGGACGCAGGCGGCGGCGGTTGTGGTAATGAACCTGCATGCCAAAGACATTGGCCCGCCGCGCTACGGCCTGACCGATACGTCCCATACCCAGGATACCAAGCCGGCGTCCGCCCAGTCGCCCGCCCAGATGCGCGGTCGGGGACCAGCCCTGCCAGCGCCCGGCCTGCATCTCAGCCAGCCCCTCGGGAATACGGCGGGTCACCGCAAGGATCAGCGCCATGGCCATATCAGCGGTATCCTCGGTCACAACGCCGGGGGTATTGCTGACAAGGATGCCACGCTGACGGGCAGAGTGGACGTCGATATGATCCACGCCTGCGCCAAAGTTGGCGATCAGTTTCAGCCGGTCCCCGGCCTGCGCCAGCATCGCGGCATCGACATGGTCGGTGATCGTCGGCACCAGCACGTCCGAGACCCGCATCGCCGCGACCAGTTCGTCGCGGTCCATCTTGTGGTCATCGGCGTTCAGGGACACGTCGAAAAGCTCGGACATCCGGGTCTCGACCGCCTCTGGCAGGCGACGGGTCACGGTAACTTTAAGGCGCGAGCGGGTCGGATCGGTCGCATGAACGGCTGGCATGGTCGCTCCTCTCTTCCAAAGCCGGGCGGCTTTTGGCAAAGTGCCCGCGATGCGGGGCAGGCACAAGACCCCGAACAAGCAGGACGGGCAGATGAAGCAAGGACAGGCTTGGCTGGGCACCGCGATATTGGCTGCCGGAGCGATTTTTGGAACGGCCGCGCTGGGGCAAACGACCAACCCCGGCGAAAAACTCGACTCCAAAGAGATCGGGGGGCTGTCGGCTGATGCGACAATTAGCCGTAATCAGGACGGAGAGCGCGATCCGAACCGCGGACCGGTCACCAACCTGCCGTTGCCGCGCTATGTCAGCCTGAAAGGGGACGAAGGCAACGCCCGGCGCGGTCCCAGCCTGTCCCATCGCATCGACTGGGTGTTTCGGCATGCCGGGATGCCCCTGCGCGTGGTGGCCGAATTCGGCCAGTGGCGCCGGGTAGAGGATCAGGACGGTGCCGGCGGTTGGGTGCATTATTCGCTGCTGTCGGGGGTGCGCACCGCCATTGTGACCAGGGATATGCTGGATTTGCTGTCCCGCCCCGAGCCACGTGCCAACGTCATCGCACGGGCCGAGGCCGGGGCTATCGTCCGGCTGCATGAATGCAATATCGACTGGTGCCGGGTCTCTGGCGGCGGAGAAAAAGGCTGGGTGCCCAAAACCGCAATCTGGGGCGTCGATGCTGACGAAATCCGCGACTAGGCAGCCCCATCGTCAGCTTTGCGAATCACGACGTGACCCAGTGAGATACGCATCCAGTCAAACCGCGAACGGCGGGGCGTACCGGTGCCAAAATCGGGATGGGTCATGTCCTCGGCACCGCATTCGTCGATCAGTTCTTTGACGAAACCGACCATGCCACGGTCGTGGCCGCCAAAACGCCGCCGCACCAGATTCCAGCGTATCCAGCCCGTCAGCTTGCGCAGCGGATATATTGTCTGCACTGCGCCTGATTTATGCAATCGGTCAAGCAGCCTTTCATGAGGTGAAAGGGCCACAGGCTTGGGGCTATAATGTTTCCCGTCGGGATATTGCGGCCAATATCCGGTACCCCAATCCTCAATAAAGTAAAATCCACCCGGTTTCAGATGATTTTCAAACAGGTGCCAGAAACATATCCGGGCCAATTGCCCGACATGGGCAGCATCATCAATAATGACGTCGAACCCCTTGGGGGCACGTTCGGCCGCGACCCGGTCCAGCAGTGCCTTATCCTGCTGCTCTCCGACATAGCAGCGCACCCGACCGCTTTCAAAATGCGCCGGGCATTGGGTGATGTCGAGCCCGGTAATTTCGGCATTCGGCAACCAGGATTCCCAATATTTCAGCGAATCCCCGCGCGCGACACCCAGTTCCAGAAATTTTAACGGCTGCGTCCGGATGGGACCGATATATTTTTCGTAATTCGAAAGGTAATGCAGCAATCCCAGCTTATCTATCGGGATCTCATCAACGCTTTTCATGCGGGCGGTACCGGGCAACGACATGAATAACCTCCTGCCCGAGGGGTGACCAGTTTCCCTGCTCGGGACCCGGAAATGATAAGGCGTGCCAGTTTTTCCGAGCAACAGGTTTGCACCTGCCCTGACCAAATATACTGCCGGTAAATCTTTATGGGGGAGTGCGGGCGCGCAATTACTCGTAACAATTGAAAAGCCGCCCCGTATAGGGGCGGCCAGCCGAGAGAGAGGGAATCGCAGTTTTACAGCGTCTGCCCGACCAGCGCATCACTGCTGGCCGCTGCCTTGCTGCACTGATGATAGGTCAGGGTCAGCGAATTTTCGGTCAGGCGCAGCACCCCGGGCCGAAGTTGCAGATCGACCACCCGGTTACCGCCCGGCGTGCCATCACAGGACAGGGTTACACGCGTACGGTTCACCTGCTGTTCCGAATTCGCCACCGTGCAGGAAGCACCGGGGAAAATGAATTTGTTGCCATCAATCACCAGGCTCTTGTCGCTGGCAGCATCCCCGCAATTCGATTCAAGCAGGTTATACGTCCCGTTCAGCGCATTATCCTGGGCAATCGGACCCGGGGTTGGCTCGGGGTTAGCCGGAGAGGTCTGGTCGCAGGCGGCGACAAGGCCCAGGCCGGCCATGGCGGCAAGGACAAAAAGCGGTTTGCGAAAAGTCATGGTGGTCTCCCTTGTTGTCAGCTGGTCTTGGCCAGAAGGCCGCGTCCTTTCAACAAAGCGTGAACCCCCGGTTTTCGTTCCCTGAATTTCAACCAAAGTTCATCAGCAGGCAAAGAATCGCCTTTCGAGAGGATCCATTCCTCAAGCCGCGCGGCAATCTCGGGATCAAAGGCATCGCCTTTTTCAAGGAAGGCCTCGAATGCGTCGGCGTCCATCACCTCGGACCACATGTAGCTGTAATAGCCCGACGAATAGCCATCACCGGAAAAGACATGCGCGAAATGGGGCGTGGCATGGCGCATCGGAATGGCTGTGGGTGCACCCAGTTCCGCCAGAACCTCGGCCTGACGTGCCATCGGGTCGGCAGGCGGGGCGCCCCGATGAAAGGCCAGATCGACAAGCGCGCTTTCCAGATACTCAACCGTCGCAAAGCCCTGTTCGGCATTCCCCGCCGCCAGCAGACGGTCACGCAGATCTGGCGGCAGTGGCGCGCCGGTCTGGGCATGGCGCGCATGACGATCCAGAACCTCGGGCTGCTCCAGCCAATGTTCAAACAGCTGGCTTGGCAGTTCGACGAAATCGCGCGCGACCGACGTCCCCGACATCGAAGGCCAGGTCACATCCGACAGGATATGATGCAGCGCATGGCCGAATTCGTGGAAAAGCGTATGCGCATCGTCCCAGGACAGATACGCGGGCTCACCCTCGGCCTCGGGCGGGGTAAAGTTGCAGACATTGACGACGATCGGCCTTTGCCCCTGTCCGATCTTGTGTTGCTGTTGCAGGGCCGAGCACCAAGCCCCCGAGCGTTTGCCGGGCCGCGCGTGGTAATCACCGACAAAGACCGCCATGTGCCGGCCGTCACGCACCACTTCCCACGCCCGCACATCGGGTGACCAAAGAGGCGCACTGATCTCATGCAGCTCGATGCCGAAAAGCCGACGCGCAGTGTCGAAAACCGCGTCCAGCATGGCAGACAGCGTCAGGTAGGGCTTAACCTCAGCTTCATCAAGATCATGCTCGGCCCGCCGCCGACGTCCCGCATAAAAGCGCCAGTCCCAGGGTTCCAGCGCACCGTTGACGCCATCCTCACGCAGCATCTCGGTCAGGCGGGCCGCATCAGCCTCGGCCCGGGTTCGGGCGGCGGTCCAGACCTCGGTCAGCAGCGCCTCGACGTTTTCGGCGCTTCGGGCCATTTCGGGCTCAAGCTTGTAGCTGGCGAAATCCTCATAGCCGAGCAACTGCGCCCGTTCGTGCCGCAGTTGCAAGATCTCGGCAGCGATGGGGCGGTTGTCGGTCGCAGCCCCGCCCGCCCCCTGCCCCGAGCCGCGCGCAGTCCAGGCCCTCCACGCAACCTCGCGCAAGGCGCGATCTTCCGCATATTCCAGAAAGGGTACGATCAGGGACCGGTTAAGCGTCACCACCTGCCCCTGCCGCCCCCGTTCGCGTGCCGCAGCCCGCATGGCACGGATCAGCCAATCAGGCAGGCCAGCCAGATGGTCATCCGCAATCTCCAGCACAAACTCACGCTCATCAACCAGCACATTTTGTGAAAACTCGGTCGAGAGCACGGCCAGCCGTTCGCGGATGGCGGCCATGCGCTTGCGCGCCTCGCCAGTCAGCCCCGCCCCGGCCCGACGCAACCCGCGCAAGGTCAGTTCCGTCAGACGCCGATCCTCGGGGGCAAGAGCATCCGCGTCCTGCATCACCGCCTCGACCCGGTCGAAAAGACGCGGATCCATGCTGACCTTGCTGCCATGCGCGGCCAGACGCGGGGCGATGCGGCGCTGCAAATCTTCGCGCGCAGGGTTGGAGTCGGTACCAACCAGCGTGAAAAAGATCGCGCAGAGCCTGTTCAGCGGCTCTTCTACCGTCTCGAGCGCCGCGATAGTATTGGCAAAGCTTGGCGGAGCGGGGTTCGCGGCGATAGCCTCGACCGCCGCTTCGGCCTCGTTCAGGCAGGCGTCAAAGGCGGGGGCAAAATCCTCGTCGCGGATCAGATCAAAACGCGGCAGGCCCAGCGGGCCGGTCCAATGGGTCAGTTCGGGGTTCATGCGAGCCTCCTGTTCCGGTTGGCCGCGAGTGTTTCAGCCCGCGCGGAAATGTCCAGAGCCGCAGACCGCACAATCATCACGGCGCGAAAGTTTGATCACCCGGTTTTCGCCGTAAAGCCCGTCAAAGATCAGCATCCGCCCACGCGGTGGCTCACCCGCCCCCGCGATCAGCTTGACCGCCTCCAGCGCCATGATGCTGCCGATGATGCCGGGCAAAGGGCCAACAACGCCCGCCTCGGCACAGGCCGGAGCAAGGCCGGAGGCCGGAGCCTGAGGAAAGATGCAGGCCATGCAAGGGGCACCGCGGCGCGGATCCCACAACGTGACCTGCCCCTCCCATTGCGCGATGGCGCCTGCGATCAGCGGCACGCCCGCCGCGACACATGCAGCGTTCACCGCAAGACGCGCGGAAAAACTGTCAGTGCCATCCAGCACCAGATCATGTCCGGCGATCAGCTCCGCATCAGACTCGGTCACGCGGCGGGTCAGGGCGGCCACCTCGATATGCGGGTTCAGGGCCAGCATGGCATCGCGGGCTGCCTCGGCCTTGAAGCGGCCATCATCGGCGCTGCGAAAGATCACTTGCCGTTGCAGGTTCGACAGGCTGACGCGGTCGTCATCAGCAAGGGTGATCCGGCCTACCCCGGCTGCCGCAAGATACAGACAGGCCGGCGCACCCAGGCCGCCCGCACCGACGACCAGCACCCGCGCGCGCTTTAGCGCCGCTTGCCCCGGTCCACCAAGTTCGCGCAAGACGATATGGCGGGCATAACGGTCCAGCTCGGGGCCAGAAAACGGGCCGCCGGAGATGCTTTCCACAGCCGCAGGCTTTTCAGGCAGGGGGATGGCGCGACGATGCAAATGGCGCAGCACCAACCGATAGCCAAGCACCAGCGCCACAACCACACCGCCCAGCACCCAAATACGAATGTCGCCGCCGATCAGTCGGGCAAGTGCGCTTTGAGGCATCAGCGCCAGAACAGCGATGGCAGCCAGCCATAGGGCCGCGACCGCTGCCCAGCCGCGCCGGGCAGGCCAGCCCAACAGACGCCCCGCCACCAGCAGAGCCGCCATGAGAATGAGGATCAGCACGGGCCTCAGGCCCGCCCGGTCGAACCGAAACCGCCCGCGCCGCGCGCCGTCTCGGTCAAAGACCCGGTCAGGACATAACTGGCACGTGTCACCGGAGCGACCACGGCCTGAGCAATCCGCTCGCCATGCTGGATGGCATAGGGCTGCGCGCCAAGATTGATCATGATGACCCCCAGCGGCCCACGATAGTCGCTGTCGATTGTACCGGGGGTGTTCGGCAGGGTCACACCATGCTTAAGCGCAAGGCTTGAACGGGGTCGGATCTGCATCTCGTACCCCTCGGGGATCTGCACACGCAGCCCCGTGGGCACAAGCTTGATCTGGCCGGGTTCAAGCACCAGCTCGGCCCCGCCCAGATCGGCCCGCAGGTCAGCACCCGCAGAGCCGCTGGTCTGGTATTCGGGCAATGGCAGCGCCGGATCGGCACCCGGTTCACGCAGAACCAGAATCGTCACCTCGGCTGCCATCACAAAGCCCCTTATTTCGGCGAGATCATCATGACCATCTGACGCCCTTCCAGCTTGGGCATCGATTCGACCTTGCCTGCCTCGCCGACATGGGCGGCGATCCGGTTCAGAAGCTCAAGCCCGATCTGCTGGTGAGCCATTTCGCGGCCACGGAAACGCAGTGTGATCTTGACCTTGTCGCCTTCGGCCAGAAACTTCATGACCGAGCGCATCTTGACGTCGTAATCATGGGTATCAGTCCCGGGGCGGAACTTGATCTCCTTGATATCTATTGTCTTTTGCTTCTTGCGGGCCTCGGCCTCACGCTTTTGCTGTTCGTATTTGAACTTACCCAGGTCCATGATCTTGCAGACCGGGGGCGTAGCGTTCGGGGAAATCTCGACAAGATCCAGCCCGGCTTCCTGTGCAAGCTCCAGTCCGCGGGCGGGTGGCACGATCCCGACATTCTCGCCGTCGGCGCCGATCAGGCGGATTTCAGCGACTCGGATGCGCTCGTTAACGCGGGGACCAGTATCACGGGTGGGCGGAGCGTTATGCGGTCTGCGGGCTATGGCTGTCTTCCTTTTATTGCCGGGGGGTTCCGGTCGGTTAGATAGCCATCCGCACCCGGATTTTCAACTGGATTCGATAGGCAGGGCAAGGTTTGCGCCTCTCTCTTGCGGGGGTTGACGGGCGGGATGGCTACAGTTGACCGCCAGCCTCGTCCGAATGCTTTTCTCCCCTGCTGCGACATGGCATAGAAAGCTGATCTGCCGCAGTCCTGACGGAGTCCTGCATGAAAAAGTTCCTTGTTCTAATCGTCGTTCTAGCCGCAGCTTCTGGAGGCGTATGGTATTGGCAGCTAAGGAAAACCGCCAGCGAGGCCACCCCACCCGCCGCGACTGAGCCGGCACCGGCGGTGCCCGAGGCCATCACGCCGGCACAGGAAAGCGCCAATGCCGCCGCCGATGCCGCAGCTGACGCCGCAGCGATTGCGGCCGACACAGCCGCCGAGGCCGCCGCCTCGGCCCAGAATACCGCCATCGCCCCGGCCAGCTCTGCCGCCGATCAGGCCCAGGCCGCGGCAGAGGCCGCCATTGCCGCCGCTGATCGCGCCGCAGATGCAGCAGCCGACGCCAATGCTGCTCCCGAACAGGCGGGCGAAGCCGCCGTGGCGGCAGGCACCGCTGCGCGCGAGGCCGCAAGCGCCACCCGTGCAGCCGGCGAAGCCGCAAGCACCGTGGTCGAAATCGACGCCGCCCTGACCCCGGAAGGGTTCGACGCCGCCAAGGTGCGTGCCATCGTTGATGCCTCGACCCTTTCGGCCGAGCGCAAGGCCGAACTGACCGCGCTGATCGACCGCATGGCCGAAAACCCCCAGGCCGCCGCCGAGGTGCTTGAACAGATCAAGGCTGCTCTGCCATGAGCTTTCCCAGCCTAGTCGAGTTCCTGACCCATAACCGCGACCGGCTGATCAAGGGCCCGATCGCGATCCTGCTGATCGAGGATGACGCGGCCGTCACAGAAACCCTTGCCCATCACTTCAAGGCAGGTTTCAGGCTGATCCTTGCGCTTTCGCCCGAACCCCTGCCTCAGAAGCTTATCCCCGAAGAGGCGGCGGCACGCATCGTCAACCTGCGCCACGATTCCCGCCGCAACGACGCCCATGTCACGGCTGTTAACCGAGTGCTTGAAGCCGTGCCGGATGACACCTGGCTTTACTACGGCTACAACGCAGAATTCCTGTTCTATCCCTTTTCGGAAAGCCGCACCGTAGGCGAAATGCTGGCCTTTCACGCCGAGGAACGCCGGCGCGCGATGCTGACCTATGTCATCGACCTCTATGCCCCGGATCTGGAGCGCTTCCCCAATGCCGTCAGCATTGATGAGGCAATGTTCGACCGGACCGGCTATTACGCGCTTGGCCGTCAGGACCGGAATGGTCACCAAAAAGAGCGGCAGCTGGATTTTCATGGCGGGCTACGCTGGCGGTTCGAAGAGCATGTGCCTCCTGACCGCCGTCGCATCGACAGGATCGCACTGTTTCGCAGCCAGCCCAAGCTGCGGCTGTTGCTCGACCACCGCTTTAATGACGAGGAATACAACACCTATTCCTGCCCATGGCACAACAATCTGACCGCTGCCGTCGCCTCGTTCCGGGTGGCCAAGGCGCTGGTCAGGAACCCCGGCTCACGCGAGCATATCCGTTCCTTTCGCTGGCGAAACTCATACCCCTTCCGCTGGAATTCACAGCAGTTGATGGATTTCGGGTTGATGGAGCCCGGACAGTGGTTCTGATCCGGCGGGTCAGGCCGCGCTGACCCGCCAGATCACATCACCCACATCATCCGCCATCAGCAGCGAACGGCCGTCAGGGCCGATGGTGACACCGACCGGGCGACCATAGGAATATTTCTCGTCCTCGGACAGAAAACCCCACAGGATGTCCCGAGGCGGCCCCGAGGGACGCCCGTTCTGGAAGGGCACAAAGATCAGCTTGTAGCCCGACAGGGTCGAGCGGTTCCACGAGCCGTGCTGTCCGATCACCATCCCGTCCGGGAAACCGGGCAACGTGCCCTCGGGCATCCAGCACAGACCAAGCGAGGCGGTATGCCCGCCAAGTGCATAATCCGGGGTGATCGCGCGGGCGACAGCCGCGGGGTTCTGCGGCACCCGGTCATCGACGGTCTGACCCCAGTAGCACCACGGCCAGCCGTAAAAGGCCCCATCCCGCACCGAGGTCAGATAATCGGGCGGGGTCTCATCGCCCAGCCCGTCGCGTTCGTTTACCACGGTCCACAACGCGCCCGTCACCGGCTCCCACGCCAGACCAACGGGGTTGCGCAGGCCCGAGGCGAATATACGGGCATGGCCGGATTCCAGATCAAGCTCCCAAATCGCGGCGCGGCCTTCCTCTGCCTCCATGCCTTCGTCAGCAATATTGGTCAGCGAGCCGACGCCGCAATATAGCCGCCTGCGGTCGGGCGAGACGATCAGGCTCCGCGTCCAGTGCCCGCCCGGCTGGAACTCGACTAGCCGCCTGCCCGGGCCATTCAGCCGGGTCGCGCCGGGCTGATAGTCAAACGCAACGATCCCGTCGGTATTACCGACATAGAAAGTCTCGCCCACCAGAGCCATGCCGAACGGCTGACGCTGACCTTCCAGAAAGATCTCGCGCGTCCCGGCCACGCCACTGCCCTCATTGTCGCGCAGCAGCGTGATGCGGTTGGCGCTTTTCCCCAAGGCCCGGGCGCGACGCATGGTCGCCTGCGTTGCCCGGTCAAGCAGCGTTTTCGGGGCAGAAGCCTCTTGCAGCGCCTCTGCTACCAGCACATCGCCGTTCGGCAAAACCTCGATCCAGCGTGGATGCTGCAGGTCGCGGGCAAATGCGTTGACGCGCAGGCCCGGGGCAGCCTTGGGCAATTGGCCCGGTGCCCAGCCGCGCGCGGTCGGCATCTTCAGGGTCATGATGCCTTGTTTTTTCGCCTCGGGGATAGCAGGGGCTGGGCCAAGCGCCGCTGTGCGCGGCGCGCCACGACGCCGCATCCTGACCATCGCGCCACCCACCAGTTCCGTCACTTTCGCCATCAGATCCATGGCTTACCCTTCCCTGTTGCGCCAGCAAGGCTAATTCCAGTATCGCCCGGGTCAATCCCGCAGCGGCCATCAATGCGGAAACCGGCGAACCCCGAAACGACCGGGGCGGCGCCTGACGCACCGCCCCTTGAACATGAAAGCTCTAAACAAAGGTCTCAGCCCCGCGCCGCGCGGATCAGCGCCGCGAGATGTTCGGTCGAAGGATCATGACCCGGAGATGGCTTACCCTCAAGCAGCGGGGCGACCTTAAGCGCCAGTTCCTTACCCAGTTCGACCCCCCATTGGTCAAAGCTGTTGATGCCCAGAATCACGCCCTCGACAAACACGCGATGTTCGTACAGCGCGACGATCTGGCCCAGCGTATAGGGCGAGAGTTCGGGGATCAGCAGCGTGGTCGAGGGGCGGTTCCCCGGGAAAACCCGGTGGCGTGCCTGACGCTCAAGCTCGGCCCCGGTCAGACCCTTGGCGCGCATGATCTCAAGCGCCTCGTCCAGCGAGCGACCGCGCATCAGCGCCTCGGACTGCGCAAGGCAATTGGCAATCAGCAACAGGTGATGATGGGCCAGCTCGGGTTCATGCCCCTGCGCGGCGATGATGAATTCGCAAGGCACGACCGCCGTGCCCTGATGGATAAGCTGGTAGAACGCGTGCTGGCCGTTGGTACCCGGCTCACCCCAGACCACCGGACCCGAGGGCAGGGTCAGGTCGCTGCCGTCCATCGAGACGCGCTTGCCGTTCGATTCCATCTCAAGCTGCTGCAGATAGGCGGGCAGCCGCGCCAGACGGTTGTCATAGGGCAGCACGGCACGCGTGCCGTAGCCACAGATCTGATGATGCCAGATGCCAACCAGCGCCAGAAGCACCGGCAGGTTTTCAGCCAGCGGAGCCTGACGGAAATGCTGATCCATCTCCGCGCCACCAGCAAGGAAACGGTCGAACTGCTTGGGACCGATGGCGATCATCAGCGACAGCCCGATCGGGCCCCACACCGAATAGCGGCCACCGACCCAATCTTCGAACCCAAAGACACGCGATTCGTCGATGCCCCATTCGGCGGTACGTCCCACAGCCGAAGAAAGCGCCGCGAATTGGGCAGCCGGTTGCGCCACGCTTTTGCTCATCCAGTCCAGCGCCGTGCGGGCGTTGGTCATGGTTTCGATGGTGGTGAAGGTTTTAGAGGCAACAATCACCAGCGTCGTCGCCGGATCAAGGCCCTTGAGCGTATCGGCGATATCCGCCCCGTCCACATTCGAGACGAAATGCACGCGCGGTCCGTCATGCCAGGGGGCAAGCGCCCGCACCGCCATCGCCGGACCCAGGTCCGAACCGCCGATACCGATATTGATGACATCGGTAATACGTCCGCCCTGCCCCGCAAAGCTGCCATCACGCACGGCATTGGCAAAACCGCGCATCCGCTCATGCGTGCGGCGCACCTCGGGCATCACATCCTGACCGTCCACCATGACGCTGCCGCCAAAATTGCGCAAAGCTGTGTGCAGAACGGCGCGATCTTCGGTCTCATTGATGCGCTCGCCGCTAAACATCGCCTCGCGGCGGGCAGGCACCGGGGTCGCCAGTTCCAGCAACAGGTCGCGCGCGCGCGCGTCAATCAGGGTCTTGGACCAGTCGAAAACCAGCCCCTCGGCGCTGGTCGAAAAAGTGGAGGCACGCGAGGGATCGGCCTCAAACAGCGCCTCAATGCGCTGCGCACCCTGAGATTTGCGGTGATCCTTCAGTCGGTTCCAGATATCACTCATCTTACTCTGCCCAATGCACGGTAATATCGCCAAGAAAGGCGCGGATCGGCGCTTCGGTCGGGTCAAGGCTCTGCGCGCGCTCGAAAGCCTCGCGCTTGTCGGCACCGGTGATCAGCAGATGGGTGTTGATCGCACCTTTCAGCGCCGAGGCGGTCAGCGTGATCCGCGGCTCATCCCGGTTGCTTGTCACCGCCATCACGGCAGGCGCATCAGGGGCCAGCGCGAGCACCGTTTCTGAAGCGTCAGGGAAAAGGCTCGCCGTATGCATGTCGGTGCCCATGCCCAACAGCAGCACGGTCAGCGGCAGATGCGCTGCAACCGCCTCGCTTAGCGCCGGGGCGGCGTCCTCGGGGCTGGCATCGCCGGTATAAAGGTCGAGATACTGCGCAGCCTCGGCCTTGTCATGCAAAAGGTGACGGCGCAGCAAACGGCCGTTCGAGCGCATATGCTCACCATCCACCCAACGTTCGTCGTTCAACAGGACGGTGATACGCGGCCAGTCAATCTCGGCCCCAGACAGATAATCGTAAAGCGGTGCGGGCGTGGTCCCGCCCGGCACGCACAGGCTTGCCCTGTCATTCACGCGCAGATGCTGCGACAGCTGACCGGCAACACGGTCGGCCAGCGACAGAAACAGCATCTCGCGGTCGGGGTATTCGATAAACTCAAGCGTCATGGTCGGATCTCCCTCCAACGACGGTTGTCACGATGCAGCAGGCGCAGCGCCTCTTCGGGGCCACTAGAACCCGGATCATAGGGCTCGGGTCGTTTGGAGCCAGCCTCCCATGCCGCAATGATCGGGTCGGTCCAGGCCCAGGCGGCCTCGACCTCGTCACCGCGCATGAACAGCGTCTGGTTGCCGCGGATCACATCCATGATCAGCCGCTCATAAGCGTCGGGCATGTCCGCACCCTCAGCCCCCAGCGCATCGGCAAAGCTCATGTCCAAAGGCACCTGCACCAGACGCATACCGCCCGGTCCCGGCTCTTTGATCATCACGGTCAGGTGCATGCCCTCATTGGGCTGCAGCTTGATGACCAGCTGGTTGGCGCGATGGATGCCGCCATCGTCAAAGATAGAATGCGGCGGCTCTTTGAAGGTAACGACAATCTCACTGGTGCGGGCACGCAGCCGCTTGCCGGTGCGCAGATAAAACGGTGTCCCGGTCCAGCGCCAGTTGGCGATGCTGACCTTTAGCGCGACAAAGCTTTCCGTGCGCGACTGCGGGTTCTCGGCATCTTCGAGATATCCGGGCCCGTCGGGACCAGCGACATACTGACCGCGCACGATATCTTCGGGCAGCACGGGTTCCAGTGCGCGGATCACCTTCAGCTTTTCATCCCGTACCGCGTCGGGATCAAAATGATAGGGCGGCTCCATGGCGATCAGGCACAAAAGCTGCATCAGGTGGTTCTGCACCATGTCCCGTATTGCGCCCGAGTGGTCGTAATACTCACCGCGCCCGCCGACGCCCACCGTCTCGGCCACGGTGATCTGGACGTGATCCACGTATTGCGCGTTCCACAGCGGCTCGAACAGGATATTGGCGAAACGCACGGCCATCAGGTTCTGGACGGTTTCCTTGCCCAGATAATGGTCGATGCGATAGATCTGATTTTCACTGAAATGCCGAGCCAGCGTCGCGTTCAGCTGCCGGGCAGTTTCAAGGTCGCGACCAAACGGCTTTTCAACCACGATACGGCTGTCGGCATCAGCGATGCCATTCCCGGCCAGCCGCTCAGCGATATCGCCAAACAGCCCTGGCGCGACCGAAAAGTAAAACGCATGGACCACCCCCGGCCGCATCCGCGCCTTAAGCTCGGCCCAGCCATCCGTCCCGCGCGCATCGATAGCGACATAGCCCAGCATGTCCAGAAAGGCCGCGATCTGTGCGGTGTCCTGACCCGGGCCGGCGAATTCCTCGATCGCGGCGCGCATCTCGGCCCGGAAAGCGTCGTCGTCTTGCCGGGTGCGGGCCGCACCGATGATGCGGGCACTCACCGGGACTTGCCCGGCGACAAAGCGGCGATACAGGCCGGGAACGATCTTACGCCGTGCGAGGTCTCCGGTCGCACCAAAGATCACCAGGTCGAAATCATCTACCGGAATGATGCGTGATACCATTGCTGCCTCCTCGTCGGTGATCTGCCGACTAGCCGATGTTAGCGTTAACATCAAGTCCCCCAAATCAAGTCCCTCAATTCCAGCCCCTTTCAGTTCTGCCCCCGTGGGGGAACAATAGGGCTGTCTTGCGACAATGGCGCGGCATCGCCGGCCCCATCCAGCCGGGCCATCGCCTTGGCTAGTCTTGGCAGGCGGGCGCGGCGCATCAGTTCCTTGCGGCCCATCTGTCCGCCGGCTGCGCGGGCGCGGACCTCGGTCGCTTCGACAGCGGCCGACACCGGCTCAGGCGCACGCAGATAAAGATCGCGCAAATATTCATCGGGATGAATGGCGCGCAGGCCGACAGCGCCCAGCGTGCCACGCGGAAAGTCGCGCAGATTCGCGGTGACAATCACCTTGGCCCCTGCCGCCAGCGCGGTCTCGACCACATGCAGATCCGCAGGATCAGGCAGATCCAGCCCGAACATCCTGCCCCCCGGCTCGGCCAGTGCCTGCGGGAAACGCGACTGCAAAAGCGCGATCTCTGCACCTGCCTCAAGCCCCTGACGGATTGCGGCACGGCGCCATTCGTCCAGAATACGACTGGACCAGACAGGCTGGAACAGGTCCGCTGCCGCCGTGTCGATCAGGATTTCCCGCAGCACGGTCGGAAAAAGGACACAGGCGTCCAGAGCCGCCTTCATCCGTCCAACCGAAAGAACAGCGCCTTAAGATAACCAGTCTCGGCCAATTGCGGCAACGTCGGGTGATCCGGTCCGGCCTGCCCGGTATGCAGCAGCTGCATCCGCCGCCCACCCCGGCCAATACCGCGCGCGCTGGCATTGCGGAAAGCGGTCAAATCGGCGGCATGGCTGCACGAACACAGGCCCAGATAGCCACCCGGCGCGACCAAAGGCGCGGCCAGTTTTGCCACCCGCTCATAGGCGCGCAAACCCGCCTCAAGCGCCTGTTTTGAGGGGGCAAAGGCCGGTGGATCACAGATCACCACGTCGAATTGCGCACCCTCGGCGGCAAGCACCTCCATCTCTTCGAACGCATCCCCTTTGCGAATCGTCAGCCGCGCCTCGGCACCCATGGCACGCGCACCACCCTGCGCCAGCTCCAGGGCCGCGGCCGAGCCATCGACACAGGTGGCATGCGTCGCCCCGGCCGCCAGCGCGGCAAGGCCAAAGCCGCCGACATGCGAAAACACATCGAGCACGCGCTGACCGCGCGCCAGCCTTTGCGCAAAGGCATGGTTCGGGCGCTGATCATAGAACAGCCCGGTCTTTTGACCCTGCATCAGATCGGCCAGATAGATCGCGCCATTCATCGGCACCTCGACCGGCCCGCTGACCACGCCCGACAGGACTTCGGTCCGCTCGTTCAGCCCCTCTTGCGTCCGGGCGCGGCCTTGCCCGTTCAGGATCACTGTTGAAACACCTGTGACCTCACGCAGCGCGGCAGCGATATCTCCGACCATACGCTCGGCCCAGGCGGCATTAGGCTGAATCACCGCTGCATCGCCAAAGCGATCAACAATGGTGCCCGGCAGGCCGTCCGCCTCGGCATGAATCAGGCGATAAAAAGGCGCATCAAACAGCCGCTCACGCATGGAGAGCGCCCGCCGCAGCCGTACCGCAATCCAGTCGCGGGTGATCTGGGCCTGAGGATCGGGGTCCATGACCCGTGCGATGATACGCGAATCGGGATTAACGGTAACCAACCCCAAAGGGCGCCGGTCGGCATCCTCGAGCACGGCGAAACTACCAGCAGGGATGGCCCGTGTGCGCCGGTCGGTCACCAGCTCATCGGCAAAGACCCAGGGAAAGCCGTGGCGGATAGCCTGCGGCTTTGACTTCGGACGCAATCGAATGGTGGGCAGATCGGCGGTCATGGCGGCCTCATGCAAAACGGCGCAGGATTGCCACGGCAAGCCGCCATGGGCAAGAGCGGGCTGGTTGCATTGTTACCGCTAACATGATACATAGCAACCAAAGGAGATGCCAGCCATGACCCTGCACGCCACCATCGCCCGGGTAACCGACCGCATCCGCGAACGTTCCGCAAAAAGCCGCGGCGCCTATCTGGCCAAGATTGCCCGCGCAGCCGAAGAAGGTCCGCGTCGCGCCCATCTGTCCTGCGGAAACCAGGCCCATGCTTATGCCGCCATGCCCGACAAGCAGGACCTTGCCACGACGCGCAAACCGAATATCGGCATCGTCACTGCCTATAACGACATGCTTTCGGCCCATCAGCCCTATGAGCGTTATCCCGACCTGATCCGGCAGGCAGCCCATGTCGCGGGCGCGACCGCACAGGTTGCAGGTGGCGTCCCGGCAATGTGCGACGGGGTCACCCAGGGCCGACCAGGGATGGAGCTGTCGCTTTTTTCGCGCGATGTCATCGCGCTCGCCTCGGGTGTGGCACTGACGCATGACACGTTTGATGCGGCGCTGTATCTGGGGGTCTGTGACAAGATCGTGCCCGGTCTGATCATCGCCGCCGCGACCTTTGGCCATATCCCCGCAGTATTCGTTCCGGCTGGCCCCATGCCCTCGGGCCTGCCCAATGACGAAAAATCCAAGGTCCGCCAGCAGTTTGCTACCGGAGAAGTTGGTCGCGAAGCACTGATGGCAGCCGAGATGGCCAGCTATCACGCCCCGGGCACCTGCACCTTTTACGGCACCGCGAACACCAACCAGATGCTGATGGAGTTTATGGGCCTGCACCTGCCGGGCTCGAGCTTTGTTAACCCGAATACGCCGCTGCGCGATGCGCTGACCGTCGCCGCCGTTCAACGCGCCGCAGCCATCACCCGGCTTGGCAATAATTATCTGCCAGCAGGAGAAATTCTGGACGAGCGCGCCTTTGTTAACGGCATCGTCGGGCTGATGGCCACCGGAGGCTCGACCAATCTGGTGCTGCATCTGCCCGCCATGGCGCGCGCGGCCGGGGTGATTCTGGATCTTGAGGATTTCCACGACCTGTCCGAAATCGTCCCATTGATGGCGCGGGTCTATCCCAACGGCCTTGCCGACGTGAACCACTTCCACGCCGCAGGGGGGCTTGGGTTCATGATTGGCCAACTGCTTGACGCTGGGCTGCTGCATCAGGACGTCCGTACCATCACCGGCGGCGGGCTTGAGCAATATGTGAAGGAACCCCGGCTCAAGGACAGCCAGATCACCTGGGTCGATGGCGCCCGCGAGTCGCTGAATGACAAAATCCTGCGCCCGGCGACCGCCCCCTTTGCGCCCAGCGGAGGGCTGAAGCAGCTGTCGGGCAATCTGGGTCGCGGCGTCATCAAGATCTCGGCCGTTGCGCCCGAACGACATGTGATCGAGGCCCCCGCCCGCGTCTTTGCCGATCAGGAAGAGGTCAAGGCTGCGTTCAAACGCGGCGAGTTCACCGAGGATGTCGTCGTCGTCGTCCGCTTCCAGGGGCCGCGTGCCAACGGCATGCCCGAGCTGCATTCACTGACCCCAACGCTGGCGGTGCTGCAGGATCGCGGGCTGCGTGTGGCGCTGGTGACTGACGGGCGCATGTCCGGCGCATCGGGCAAGGTCCCCGCCGCGATCCACATCTCGCCCGAGGCGGCGGATGAAGGACCGCTGGCCCGTGTCCGCGACGGTGATATCATTCGCCTGGATGCCGCCAATGGCTCCCTGTCCTGTCTTGCCGCGGACTTTGACAGCAGAGAACCCGCGAAACACGATCCTGCACCCTCGGCCGAAGGGTTGGGACGCGAGCTTTTCGCCGCATTCCGCGCCAATGTTGGCCCAGCCACCGAAGGAGCGGCGGTTGTCGTCTGACATCGTGGTCTGAGGACAGGACCGGAGCCTGCCACGCATCTGCATCGGTCAGGCCCGACCCACCGCCCGGGTTTCCGTACCAGAAGCCTGCACCCAGTCGCTTAGCCGGATCACCTGCCCCCTGCCCTGCCCAAGGGCAGGATCGGGCTGCAACGGCCCCTCCTCCTCTGCGGGTTCGCGCAGGAACAGGACATTGAGGCAGACCTGCCCCTGCTCGTCACGAATCGGGCACAGACGGGCATCGGTGCGAATGCGTCGCCCCGATCTGGCAATCTGCACCAGGCCGTTCAGCCAGGCCTCGGCTTCGTCCGGGGCCTCGATCATCCGCCACAACCATGCAGGACCGGGACCGGATGGTTCAAGCAGGACCGACGCCGGGCGGCCGATCAGCTCATCGCGCTGATAGCCGTACAGGCGCAAACAGCCCTGATTCACAGCGATGATTCGCCCATACCGGTCAAGGATAAGCACGGCGCGGCTGGTCTGGATCGCCTGTATCGCCCAGCCCGGATTGTGGTGGAACCGCTGGATTTCGGACATTCGGGAAGCCCCTGCACAGATTGTCCCGCCAGCATCGGGCCAATAGGCTAACAATTCGTTAGCACCGATAAGATTTCTTTAGTCCTCAGTCGGCGGTCCGAAACGTTCGATCATCCGCTTGCTGATCTGATCCCGCACGGTGCGATAAAGTGCCAGCTTTTCCTCGCGCCCCTCGGCCAGACCGCTTGGGTCCATGATCGGCCAGTATTCAACCTCAAGATGGGCCACACGCGTCAGCTCAAGCGCCTGTCTCTGACTTGCCGGAGACAGCGCGACCACAAGGTCGAAACTGCTAAGATCATCGCCCCAGGCCTGCATTTCCTCGAACGAGCGCGAACGATGGGTGGAAAGTTCGACCCCGATCTCTTTGCAGACGGCGATGGCAAAACCGTCAATCTCCATATCGTTCCTGACCCCCGCCGATTGCACATAGGCGGCGCGGCCGTAGAACTTTTTCATCATCCCCTCAGCCATGGGGGAACGGATGGCGTTATGATCGCAGCAGAAAAGTACCGAATGTGGGATCGGTCCAGCCACGAATCACCCCGGCACAAGCGCGCAAATCAGGGTGAACAGGCGGCGCGCTGTGTCGATGTCGATGACGGCCTTACCCTCCAACCGTTCTTGCAGGGTGCGGGCGCCCTCGTTGTGGATGCCGCGACGCGCCATGTCGATCGCCTCGATCTGCGTCGGAGGCAGACGCTTTACCGCATCGAAATAGCTGGCGCAGATCTGGAAGTAATCCTTAACCGTCTGACGAAAAGGGCCAAGCGACAGGTGAAACTCAACCACCTTGCTGCCGCTTTCGGTCGCGATGTCAAAGACCAGCCGCCGCTCGCGCACCGCCAGCGCCAGCGTATAGGGGCCGGGTGGCACATCCTGCCCATCCCGACCGGGCAGGCTGAAGCTGTTATCCTCCAGCAGATCAAAGACCGCGACGCGGCGGTCCTGCTCCATCTCGGGGGTGGGAGGCGGCAGGGCGCTGTCGTCAATGTCGATCCGGCACAGCCGGTTGGTTGACTGCCCCATTACTTCCCCCTGTTCAAAGCCGACAACCGCGCCGAGACCGAGCGGCCATGTGCGGACAACCCTTCGGATTCGGCCAGACGCACCGCTGCCGGACCAATGGTCGCCAACGCCTCGGGCGTAAGCCGCGCGATAGTGCTGCGCTTCAGGAAATCCATCACTGACAGTCCCGAAGAGAAACGCGCCGAACGGGCCGTCGGCAGAACGTGGTTCGGACCGCTGACGTAATCGCCCACGGCCTCGGGCGTCCAGCCACCGAGGAATATCGCCCCGGCGTGACGGGTCTGTTTCGCCAACGCCTCGGGGTCGTTCACGCAAAGCTCAAGATGCTCGGGGGCAAGCCGGTCGGAAAGCGCTGCCGCCTCGTCCAGATCGCGGGTCACGATCACCGTGCCATAGTCACGCCAGCTAGCCCCGGCCACCTCGGCGCGCGGAAGCGTGGGCAGAATACGCTCGACCTCGGCCACCACGGCGCGGGCAAGGGCTTCGTCAGGGGTAACCAGAATCGCCTGCGCATCGGCATCATGTTCGGCCTGTGCCAGCAGATCCAGCGCCAGCCATTCGGGGTTCTGTTCGCCCTCAGCGATAATCAGCACCTCGGACGGACCGGCGATCATGTCGATACCGACGCGGCCAAAGACCTGACGCTTTGCCGCCGCGACATAGGCGTTGCCCGGTCCCGTAATCTTGTCCACAGGGCGGATGGTATCGGTACCGTAGGCCATGGCTGCAATCGCCTGCGCGCCGCCGATGCGATAGATTTCATCGACCCCGGAAAGCTCGGCCGCCAGCAGGACCAGCGGGTTCACCACCCCGTCGGGCGTCGGCACGCAAATCACCAGCCGTTCGACCCCGGCCACCCGGGCCGGAATCGCGTTCATCAGCACCGATGACGGATAACTTGCCTGACCGCCCGGCACGTAAAGCCCTGCCGCCGCGACAGGGGACCAGCGCCAGCCCAGCGTCGCGCCTTCGGGGTCGGTCCAGCTCATATCGTCGGGCATCTGCCGGGCGTGATAAGCCCGGATCCGGTTTGCCGCCATGACCAGCGCCGCGCGATCCGCGGCCGAAACCTTGGCCGTTTCGGCGGCAATCTCGTCCTTTGAAAAGGCCAGAGACTGCGGGGTCAGCGACAGACGGTCGAAGCGCGCGGTCAGTTCGACCAGCGCCGCATCGCCCCGGCTGCGCACATCAGCAATGATCGCGGCAACCGCATCATTCACATCTGCCGCATCCTCACGCTTCATCGAAAGCAGATCGGCAAAGCGGTCAGAAAAATCGGGCTGGGCAGTCGAAAGATGAATGGGCATGGATCGAGGCCTTCAATGACCCGACCTTGTTAGCGGCTGCAGCCAAGCGGCTCAAGCGGCTAAGGCACGCACGAACGGCCTGTTCAATCCTCGGGGTGCTGTGGCGCACGGCGCGAGGGCGCGACATAGGGCTGGGTCACGTCGCGCAGCTCGACATTGAGGCACTCTGCCTCGACCGCCAGCGTGCCGTCACCAGCAAATTCCAGCAAAAGACGGCCCGCACCATCCTCGCCCGCCTGCCAGCTCATCGTCAAAAGCTCAAGGATCAGGTCCTTGTCCTTGCGGTCGATACCGTCGCTTTGCACCTTCAGCACATCCGAGATCAGCAGGACCGCGCGCACGCGCTCATAGGGGCGGCCCTCGCGGCGGGCCTGCTCGGCATCCTCCCAGCGAAAACGGTTCAGCAACAACGCAAGCTGCCGGTGGCGACCATCAAATGCGATCTCGGTCACCGGCAGGACAGCGTCCTGAGCAAGGGCCGAGATTACGTTCAGATCCTCGACATCGCTGGCCAAAAGCGCCAGCGGTGCCGGGTCGGCATCGGTGAAACGGGCGTCAGCCATCGGCGGTTGCCTCCTTGATACGTTCGATATCTGCGCCAACCCCGCGCAGCTTACGCACGACTTTTTCATAGCCGCGATCAAGATGATAGACGCGGCTGACAATGGTTTCGCCCTCGGCAGCAAGCCCGGCAAGAATCAGGCTGACCGAGGCACGCAAATCAGTTGCCATGACCGGAGCGCCGCGCAACTTATCCACGCCATGAACGGTGGCATGGCCGCCCTGCACCTCGATATGCGCGCCCATGCGCACCAGTTCCGGCGCGTGCATGAAGCGATTCTCGAAAATCTTTTCTTCAAGGACCGAAGTACCCTCGGCCGTGCAAAGCAGCGCCATCATCTGCGCCTGCAGATCGGTCGGAAAACCCGGGAAGGGCTCGGTCACCACATCAACCGCCCGGACCCGGCCATTCTTGCACGAGACTTTCAGCCCGCGCTCGGTCTCGACCACGTTGACGCCCGCTTCGTCCAGCTTTTCGCAGAAAGCCGCGACCAGATCAATGCGGCCGCCAAGGCATTCGACCTCACCCCCGCAGATCGCCGGGGCCAGCATATAGGTGCCAAGCTCGATCCGGTCGGTCACCACCGGATGAGTGGCACCGCCAAGAGCCTGCACACCCTCGATAGTGATGGTCGAGGTCCCCTCGCCCTCGATCTGCGCGCCCATGCGGCGCAGACATTCTGCCAGATCGACGATCTCGGGCTCGCGGGCAGCATTGTTCAGGACCGTGGTCCCACGCGCCAGCGTCGCTGCCATCAGCGCGTTTTCAGTCGCACCGACCGAGACTATAGGAAAATCGATCACCGCACCCTTGAGCCCGCCCGCCGGAGCCTTGGCATGGACATAGCCATCGCGCAGGTCCAGTTCGGCCCCCATCGCTTCGAACGCGCGCAGATGCAGGTCCACCGGACGCGCGCCGATGGCACAGCCCCCGGGCAACGAAACAACCGCATGACCATCCCGCGCCAGCATCGGCCCCAGCACCAGAATCGAGGCGCGCATCTTGCGTACGATGTCATAATCGGCGCGGTGGCTGGTCAGGGCGTGGCTCGACAGAGCCAGCACCTGGCCGTCCTGCAGGCTGGCGACCTCGGCCCCAAGCGACTGCAAAAGCGCGGTCATAGTGCGGATATCTGACAGGCGCGGCGCATTGGTCAGCGTCAGCGGCTGATCGGTCAGCAGGGTCGCCGGCATCAGCGTCAGGCAGGCATTCTTGGCACCGGCGATCGGGATCTCGCCATGAAGCGGCCCGTTCCCCCTTACAATGATCTGGTCCATCTAATCCTCATTTCCGGGCGTGCCTTGGTTTGGCTTCTCTGGCCCGTGCTGCTCGTTCTGGCTCGTATCGTTCTCTGCGCTTGCCCGTGCGCGCCCTTGCGCCTTGCGCCGCGCAAGATTGGCCCGCAGCGCCGCCTTGAGCCGCGCTTCACGTGTGTCGCCCTTGGGATCGCGGGGTATTTTCGTCATGCTCTTCTGTTAGCGCCCTTGCCTTGTTGCGTCCAGCGGGCGCGCGGGGGGCTGACGCGCGGTCGGCGATGTTCGGCATATCGAAATTTTTTGCGCCGATCCCTCTTGCACCCTCCGCACAGTCGGTCTAAAGCCCCGCCCACGGCGCTGCAGTAGCTCAGTGGTAGAGCACACCCTTGGTAAGGGTGAGGTCGAGAGTTCAATCCTCTCCTGCAGCACCAGTCATTCCCTGCAAAATGACCCGCCTGATGTAGCCGCACCCGGAATGCGCGTGCATGTTGCCGGGGGTGCTGGACCATCTGCGGCCGGGCAGCTAGGCAGGGATGCCCCCCATTGTCCGGAGCCCTGCCCATGACCGATATCCTGCTGATGCTTGCCGCCGGCTTTCTTGGCGGAATGCTGAACGCTGTTGCGGGGGGCGGTACCTTCATCACCTTTCCGGCGCTGGTCGCCAGCGGAGTACCCGTCGTTTCGGCCAATGCAACCAGCACGGTCGCGGCGCTGCCCGGCTATCTTTCGGCCGCATTGGGGTTCCGACGCGAAATCGCCCAGATCGACCGCTCCTTGGTGCTGCGGCTGACCTTCTGGACGGTGATCGGAGGCATCGCCGGCTCTTGCCTGCTACTTGTTTCCTCAAACGAGGCTTTCGCGGTGCTGGTGCCGTTCCTGCTGCTGGCAGCAACCTCGGTCTTTATCTGGGGCGCGCAAGTGCGGGAATGGGCAGGACGGCACCGCAACGCCGTGGCCCCCTTTGGCGCCGGAACCATGGTGCCCGTGGCGATCTATGGCGGTTATTTCAACGGCGGGCTTGGCATCGTGCTGCTGGCGTTGTTCGCACTTTGGGGCATGACCCAACTGAACCAGATGAACGGGCTTAAGAACTGGCTGTCATTCGCACTGTCGGTAATTTCGTTTGCTATCTTTGCCGCCGGCGGTCAGGTCGCCTGGAAACCAGCGGCGGTGATGAGTGTCGGCACGATTCTGGGCGGCTATCTGGGTGCGCCGGTGGCGCGGCGCATCCCGATCCCTGCCTTGCGAGCATTGATTGCGGCCATCGGCTTTGGCATGACGGCAGTGTTCTTCTGGCGGCTCTTCTGACGCCAGCCCAACCCGAAAGGATCCTTCATGTCCGAGATCAAGCGCATCGAGACCGGCCCCCGTATGAGCCAGGCCGTCATCCACAACGGCACCATCTATCTGGCCGGTCAGGTCGGCAAACCCGGCGAATCGGTGACCGAGCAAACCCGCGAGGTGCTGGCCCAGGTCGACCGGCTGCTGGCCGAATGCGGCTCGGACAAGACCCGCATCCTGTCGGCGCAGGTCTGGCTGGCCGATATGGCCGATTTCGCTGAAATGAACGCCGTCTGGGACGCTTGGGTTGCCCCCGGCCATGCCCCGGCCCGTGCCACGGGCGAATCGGCGCTGGCGACGCCCGATTACAAGGTCGAGATCATCGTGGTCGCGGCCCAGAACTGATCGCGGCCAGAACCGAACGCGCGGCGCGCAGGCCCGGGGCCTCGCCGCCGCGCCCCAGCCGCTCCATGGTCTTGCCCATGGCGGCAAACTGCTCGGCCCGCGCCTCGGGGTCTTCGATCAGCCGGTAAAGCGCCCGCGACATCGGCCCCGGCTGGCAGTTGCGGCCCAGATATTCCGGCACTGCGCGGGTTTCGCTGACCAGATTGACCAGCGTCACCGTATCCGTCCTGAGCATCAGCCCGATGATGAAGCGGCTAAGCGGCGCAACATCATAGCCGATCACCATCGGCACGTTATTCGCCGCCAGATCCAGACTGACCGTGCCCGAGGCCGCCAACGCCAGATCGGCTGCAGCAAAGGCCGCGCGCTTTTCCCCGGCCCCTTCGACCACGACCGGCGCGGTGGGCCAGCGCCGCGCCATATCATGTACCAGCGCCGAAACCCCGCGCACGGTCGGGATCACCACCCGGATTTCGGGCACCCGGTCGCGCAACCGCATCAGCGCCTCGTCAAAGCGCGGACCAAGGCGGCTGACCTCGGTTTGGCGTGATCCGGGCAAGCACAGGACCAGCGGCGCATCAGGCGCAATGCCATTCGCAGCACGGAATGCCGCCGCCTCGGCCTTACCCGCGACGGGATCGGCAACGATCGGATGGCCGACAAAATCGCAGCTCATCCCTGCGGCCTGCATCAGCGGCGGCTCAAAGGGCAGGATCGCCAGCACATGATCAATCACCTGCGCCATCTTGCGGGCCCGACCCGAACGCCAGGCCCAGACCGAGGGGGCGACATAATGGATGGTGCGTAATGAGGGGTTCAGCGCGCGCGCCTGACGCGCCACACGCAGGCAGAAATCCGGGCTGTCGATGGTAATCAGCGCATCAGGCTGTGCCTCAGCCACGGCTCGGGCCGTCTGGGCAATCCGCTCTTTCAGGGCGCGATATTTCGGCAGCACCTCCCACAGGCCCATAAGGCTAAGCTCTTCCATCGGAAAGCGGCTCTCAAGCCCTTGGGCAGCCATGGCAGGCCCGCCAACGCCCATGAATTCGACCCCGGGGGCCGCCAGCTCTTTCAGCCCGGCCATCAGCGCCCCGCCCAAATTGTCACCGGACGGCTCGCCCGCGATCATGAAGAACTTCATCGCTTCGCTCCGCGCGCTGCAAGGCCATGGAATCGAGGACACAGGGCACCGCCTGCATTCCCCGCCCTTGTCTTTGCGGCGCGATCTTTTGGGTTCTGGGGCAACGCAAAGGCAGGCATCAGGTTCCTGTCCCCGCTACCCGTCAGCGCCGCGCGCCCACAGAAACAGACCCGCAGCCTCGGCCCGGCGCACAGTCTCATCCCGTTCCAGCAGGATGACGCTGCCCGCCTCCCACACGATGCCGGCAAGACCGGCCTCGGCAGCCTGATTGACGGTGTCGGGGCCGACGGTCGGCAGGTCGATACGACGGTCCTGTCCGGGCTTGGGCGCCTTGTAAAGAACGCCACCCGGCCCGTTCGGATCGGGTTTCAGCCCGGCATGCAGACGCGCAAACTCCAGCATTGCCTGTGTGCCTGGCAGCGATTCGACAGCAAGGCACAGCCCCTGAGCAACCACCGCACCCTGCCCGATATCAAGCGAGCCAAGACCCCGGACGATTGCGGCCGCGCGTGCAGCGTCCTTTTGATCACGGGGGCTGGGCTCACCGGCCAGCACCCCTTCCCCCGGTACCAGTTCGGGCAGGATCTGATCGACCGAGCGGATGGCGATGCCCGCCTCTTCGAACACGTCAAGCACAGCGCGTAATGCAGCATCGTCGCCCGATTGCATCCCCATCAGGATGCGCGGCACGATCGAAAGCGTGCGCGGGTCAAAAAGCTCGGGCTCGATCCTGGGGCGGCGGATCGCACCGGCAAAGACCGCCTGCGTCACGCCCTGATCGGTCAGTTCGTCCAGAAAGGGCACCAGACGTTCAAGGCGAAAGGGCTTGGCCTCGACCTCGGGTTTCAGATTGTCCAGCGCATAGACCAAGGGCTGGTCCAGCGCGGCGGCGATGGCGGGGGCAAGCCGGCCCTCGCCGGCAATCAGGGCGATGCGGCTCATGGATCAGGTCTCACGGATGCGGCGCCAGAAAACTGCGGTCCGAGGGGCCAAGGATGAAATCCAGCACCTCGCGCACCATGGGCGTGGTCTCGCCCTCGGCCAGATGGCGGGCGGTGTCGCGGAAACTGCCCTGCCCCAATTGCCCCAACATCTCGCGCAGCGCATGGATTTCGTCGCGCGACGCGCCGCGACGCCTGAGCCCGACGAGGTTCAGCCCGTCCAGATGCCCGCGGGGGCCCTGTACAAGGCCAAAGGGGATCACATCCGCCGTCACCATGGTCACCGCACCGATCATGGCACCGCGCCCGATACGCACCCATTGGTGAACGCCGGACAGTCCCCCGACGATGACGTCATCCTCAAGCACGCAATGGCCGGCGACCGAGGCGTTGTTGACCAGAATTACCCGGTTGCCGATGTGGCAATCATGGGCGACATGACTGCCCGCCATGAACAGCCCGTCATCGCCGATGCGGGTAACGCCGCCGCCACCCTCGGTGCCGGGGTTCATGGTCACATATTCGCGGATACGATTTCGGGCGCCGATCTCAAGCCGGGTACGCTCACCCCGGAATTTGAGGTCCTGCGGCACCTCGCCCAGCGAGGCAAAGGGGAAAACCGTGGTTTCCTCGCCAATCGCGGTCTCGCCGGCGATGACCACATGCGATTTCAGGACCACGCGCGGCCCCAGCGTGACCTCTGGCCCGATCACGCAGAACGGACCGATCTCGCAACCCTCGCCGATCCGCGCGGCGGGATCGACGACGGCCGAGGGATGGATCAATGTCTCAGCCATTCTCGCCACGGTTCAGCATGGCCATGACCTCGGCCTCGGCGGCAAGCTCGCCTCCGACCATAGCCCGGCCTTCGAATTTCCAGATCTTGCCGCCGCCGCGCAGGGTCTTCATGTGCAGCTCAAGCACGTCGCCCGGCACCACCTTGCGGCGAAAGCGGCATTTGTCGATCGACATGAAATAAGTACCCATGCCCTTGTCGGCGAGGTTCAGCGTCGTGCCGACCAGAACCGCCGCCGATTGCGCCATGGCCTCGATGATCAGGACGCCAGGCATGACGGGTTCCTGCGGGAAATGCCCTTCGAAATGCGGCTCGTTCGATGTCACATTCTTGACGCCGACACAGCTTTCGCCCGGCACGATATCGCGCACCCGATCCACCAGCAGGAAGGGGTAACGATGCGGCAGGATCCGCTTGATCATGGCAAGATCGACTTCGGTCGGAGGGATATAGGCAGTCTCGTCGGCAGCCATGCGGTCCTCTTGAAATGTTTCCATTTGCCTAGCAACGGGGCGCGTTCTTGGCAAGTTTCGCGGCAGCGATGCGCGGCCTCAGGCCGAGCCGCGCAACCGCCCGCGTCCTTCGGCCAGCCAGCCGGAAATCGCAAGCCCCGCGATCAGCACCAGCCATGCCCAGCCCGGCAATAGCGGACGGTGGGTCATGCCGCTGACCGATGCCGCCTCGCGCGGGGTGATCGCGATCCATGGCCGGTCGATGCCCTGACCATGGGCAGGCCGCCCCTCGCGCACGGTACGCAGCGCGGGCACACCCTCTGAAAGCCGAAGCACCCCGCCCCGCGTCGCCTCGGCCAAGGGACCAAGAGCCGCGCCCGAAGCCACCGTTTCCTCAAATTCCAAAGGTGCGGCGGGACCAAGGGCCAGCACCCGCTCGATCTCGCCCTCGGCCAACCGGTAAAGGCCCGGACCCGGCGCAGTCCAATGCGCGGTGAAACGGCCCGGTCCTGCCTCGGTCAGGGGAATCTCTTCGCTCTTGCCATCGGGATGGGTAATGCGGACCGGACCGGCCGAGACATCCATCGTCCGGCGGGTGATCGTGACCGCAAGGCCGGGACCGATATCGGCAAGCAGCGCCTCTTCCTCAAGATCGGGCTCTTTCATCGACCAATGGGCGATACGGCGCAGCAGTTCAAGCTGCGGCCCGCCCCCCTCGAACCCCCGGCCCCACAGCCAGACCTGATCCGAAGTCAGCATCGCTACCCGCCCCTTGCCGACGCGGCCAAGCAGCAACAGCGGCGCATCATCGGCCCCGCTCAGCACCACTTGCGCGCGCGGGCCGGGAATAACTTCGGACATGCGCAGCCATCGCCCCCAGCTCCGCTCGGCCCCTTCGACCGGAGCGCCGGGCAGATCCGAGGTGACGGGGTGGCGCGAGCCCTCTTCGGTCAGGCGCGGCAGAAAGGGCTGGTCATAAATCCGCCCCGTCGGACGCGCGGGCAGGATCGCCCCCAGAGGCGAAAGGTTCAGGCTTTCGACCGAGGACATCTCGGGCCCGGCCGAGACCAGAATCGCCCCGCCCTCTTCGACATAACGGCGGATATTGTCGTAATATTGGGGCAGCAGGATGCCCCGTACCCGGTAGCGGTCAAAGATGATCAGGTCGAAATCCCTGATCCGCTGCATGAAAAGTTCCTGCGTCGGAAAGGCGATCAGCGACAGCTCCTCGACCGGGATGGCGTCCATCTTGTCCGGTGGCCGCAGGATAGTAAAATGGATCAGATCCACATTCGCATCTGATTTCAAAAGGTTGCGCCATGTTCTTTCACCGGGATGCGGCGCACCTGACACCAAAAGCACGCGCAGCCGGTCCCGCACGCCCTGAATCTGCACCGCTGCGGCATTGTTGCGGTCGGTCAGCTCTGGCACATCCGCCTGTGGTGCCTGGAACGAGATCGAGACCACGTTCTGCCCGGCATGTTTCGGCACAACCGGCAGATCCAGCGTCACGCCGGGTGGCAAATCGAGACTGCGCGTTTCCTCCCCGTCCAGCATGATGCGCAGCCGCGCGGGGGTCTGGGCAACGCTGTCCGGCACGGCACCCTGATCCTCGATGCGCAGGCGAATGGTGACGGGTTGGCCGATCAGCCCATAGGCGGGGGCCTCTTCGATCACCAGACGGCGATCCCAGTCGGTCTCTTGCCCGGTCAGCAGCACATGAACCGGGGCCGGAGCGGTAGCAGGCACCATCGACGCGTCATGCGCAAGCCCGTCGGTCACGGCAATGACCCCCGCAACCCTGCCTTGCGGCTCAGCAGCCAAAGCGCGGGTCAGCGCCGCGCCAGTCAGCGTCCCGTCGGGATCATCTGCAACGGTGATGCGGCGGATCTCGGTATCAGGCAGTGCCGTAAGCTGGCGCGTCAGCTCATCCACCGCTGCGTCTGTCTGTGCCGCCCGTCCGGGCAAGGACTGGCTGGCGCTGCGGTCGTCCAGCAGGATGACGATATCGGAAAGCTTATTGCGAATACCCGATTCCAGTGCCGGCCCGGCCAGGGCAGCAGCCACAGCCAACCCCGCTGCCCCGCGCCACAGCCAGCCACGTAAACCCTGCCACACCGACCACAGCGCCACCAACAGCGCAAGCACGGCCAGAGTGCCGATCACCGGCCATGGCAGCAGAGGATCAAATGCAAGGCCGTTCATTGCACGACCTCCTCTTCCTCGCGCAGCCGGTCAAGCAGTGCAGGCACATGGACCTGGTCGGATTTATAGTTCCCGGTCAGCACATACATGATCAGGTTGACCCCGAAACGATAGGCCATTTCGCGCTGGCGTTCGCCCTCGAAACCAGCCCCGACGCTGAACATGGGCAGGCCGTTGTCGTCCACAGCCCAGGCCTCAGCCCAGGCATTTCCGCCGATCAGGACCGGAGAAACGCCATCGTTAAGATTGCGGAAAGGGGCACCCTCGGCAGCCTCGGCACCCGCGGGCGGGGCCTCTGCCCAGACATCGCTGTCAAGGTAGCGGCCGGGAAAATTCCGCAGCAGGTAAAAGCTGCGGGTCAGGACGTGATCCTGCGGGACAGGGGCCAGCGGCGGAATATCGAGCGGCGCGGCCAATGCCTGCAATGCCGCCGTACCGTCTGGCCCGCCCAACCCCGCAATATCGCCGTCGCGGGTATCAAACAGCATCATCCCACCCGAGCGCAGGAAATGGTTCAGCCGCGCATAGGCTTGCGGCGAAGGCGGCGCCTGCGTGCCCGTCACCGGCCAGTACAAAAAGGTCAGCAGCGACAGGTCATCCCGGTCGGGATCAATGCCGATCGGCTCACCCGGCTCAACAGTCGTGCGGGCGGTCAGGACCTGCGACAGCCCGCGCAATCCGGCCTCAGAGGCGGCATCAACTTCGGCATCTCCGGTGATGACATAGGCCAGCGCAACCTCGTCGGCGGCTCGGACCAGCCTTGGATCGGGCTCTTCCTGCGCGGAAACTGCCGTCACCCATAGGATCAGCAGCGAAAAAAGCAGCCACGGTCTCATGCCAGTGCCCTTTGCCTGCCGCGCGCCAGCCAGGCGCTGCCCAGCGCATCCAGCGCAAAAAGCGCCGCCGCCAGCGCGATGAGCCAGCCACGCAGGGCAAGGCCCGGTGTTTCGGTGCCACGCTCGATCCGTGCGCCGTGCCAGTTCGCCGGGCGGATCGGTCCGCCGGCATTCAACGCCTTCAGCCGTTCGCCGCCGCGATAAAGCCCGGCTGGCGCACCCGGCGCGGGACCCCGCGCAAAATCAGCGGCCGCGACCGGAGCGGATGCCTCGGCCTCGGTCACACGGCCAAAACCGTCCAGCACCAGTTCAGGCGTCCAGAAGGGCTGCTCGGCCTGATCGGTTTCGGGCGCTGCAGGGCGGTTGACGCGGGCGCTACGCACCAGCCGGTCCAGCATCTCGACGAACAGCCCCGAAATCGCCAGATTCGACCATTCCGCGTTTGCGGTGGTGTGAAACAGCACAAGCTGTCCCTGACCCAAAGACGCACGAGTGACCAAGGGCGTTCCATCCGTCAGCCGGGCAATGGTACGGCTTGCCAGATCGGGGGCAGGCTCGGCCAGCAACTGGGCGCGCACCGTCGCGTCGCCCGGAACCTCCAGCCCGGCAAATGGTCCGTCCGGGGCGAATGGCTCGATCCCGCGCGGCTCGCCCCAGGCCAGCGCGCCGCCGACATCCCGCCCCCCGGCCCGCAGGCGCACGGGCAAAAGCGGCTCATCACTTAACCGTTCCGACGCGGCCATGCGCGGCCCGACAAAGCGGATCAGCAGCCCGCCCTGTTCGACCCAGTCGCGCAACGCGGGTGCTTCGCCAAGGCCAGGCTGGTCGGCAAGCACGATCACATCAGGCGTGGCCAGCAAGACGTCACCCAGGCCGCCCTCGATAAGATCGGTGGTCGGGGCCAGCGCGCGGCGCAGGTAATGCAGCGGCGACAGCAGGCGCTGACCCTCGCTTGCCCGGTCATCGCCGATCAGCGCCACCTTGCGCCGACGCAGCGAATCGTCAGCAAGCACCACCGCCCCGGCCGAGGCGTTCCCCTCGACCTCAAACCGGGTGATGCGGTTGCGCAACTCGGAAGGCAGCGTGATCGGCACCAGCCGCGTGGTCACGCCATCCTCAGCAACAGGGTCAGCTGGGCTCAAGCGGGCCAGTTCACGCGGCGAGCCCTGGGGATCAACGCCGATCGCCAACACGTCCGGCGCATCCGCCCCGCTTGCGGTAGTACGCAGCCGCAGGGCAGGCTGATCGCCCGGCACCAGTTCAAGCGCGCGGCGCGGACCCTCGGGCGGAACCACGGTGACATTGCCCCGCGCAGTAAGGGCCGCCAGCCATTTGGCCTGATCGGGATGGTCAAGACCATCGCTAAGCCACAGAACCGACAGGCCCGAAGGCGCCGCCGCCAGTGCCGCCTCGGGGTCCGGGGGATAGCGCGTCTCCCACGCGGCAGGACGCAGGGCGCGCAGCGGTCCCGCAAGCTCACCAGCGGGTTGAAAAGGTAGCGCACCTTCGGCCCGGCCATCTGCGATCAGCATTGCCGCGGGCTGGCCTTCGGCCTCGGCGCGGCTCAGCGCGCGCAGGACACGGGCCTGACGCTGCGGCCAGTCGGGCGCGGCGGCCCAGCCGGCATCCATGACGATCAGCAACGGCCCCTGCCCCGCGCCTTCGGGCGACGGCTTCCAGACCGGCCCCGCTGCCCCAAGGATCAGCGCCCCAATCGCAAGCACCCGCAACAACAACAGCCACCACGGCGTATGCCGCGCCACAGGATGCGGATCCCTGAGACCCAAGAGCAGCCGTGTGCCGGGAAACCGCACCAGTTTCGGCGTGGGCGGCATGGCACGCAGGATCAGCCACAGCACCGGCAGCGCCGCAAGCCCGATCAGGATCCAGGGCGTCAGAAAGCCGAGAGGACCAAGAAGCAGCATCAGCCCTCCAGGACAGACCAGAGCCAGAGCAGCGCCTGCGCGGGCGCAGCCCCGGTATCATGTGTGCCGAAATGCCAGCCCGCCGTGCGCGCGGCCTGCGACAAGGTCTCGCGCCGTTCGGCAAGCCGCGCCAGATAGGCAGAGCGCAGTCCTGCCGCGTCGCGGGTATCATGCCCGATCGCCCCCGAGGCCGAGCGGAACAACACCGCGCCACGCCACGGAAACGCCTCTTCGTTCGGGTCAAGCACCTGCATCAGGACACCCTGCACCCCCAGCCCCGAGGCGCGGGCCAGATAGTCCAGCACCGGCTGTGGATCGCCAAGGAAATCGTCAAACAGGATCACCCGCTGGCCCGGGCGCAGCGCCTCGACAGGCGGGGCGTCATCGTCGCGATCAAGTGTGGGACGCGTGACCAGTGTCTCGGCGATGCGGTCGGCCTGCAGACGTCCGGGACGTGGCGGCTGACCGGCCAGCGCCACCCGCTCTCCTCCGGAAAGCAGCGCCATGGTCAGCGACAGCGCCAGCAGTTCGGCACGGTCGCGTTTGGTCGGACGCTCGGCACTACCGGCATAATCCATCCCTGCCGCCGCCGAGATCCAGATCGCAGCCGATTGGGCAACCTGCGCTTCGCGGTCACGGACGAATTGCGCATCCGACCGGGCCGAGCGCCGCCAGTCGATGCTGCGCGCTGTGTCCCCGGTGGTGGCGGGGCGGTATTGCCAGAAGTCCTCGCCCGTGCCGGCGCGGCGCTGGCCATGTGCGCCGGGCACCAGCGCAGCCGCCAATCTCTCGGCCGACAGCATCAGTGCCGGCAGGGCTGCAGTGGCTGCCTCAGCCCGTGCGCGAAGCTGTCCGGCGGACCGGCTCACGCTGCCGCCCGCATCCGGTCGTCGAGAAGTCGCGTGATAACGCCCTCGACCGTCTCGCCCCGCGCGCGGGCCGCAAAGCTAAGCGCCATACGGTGACGCAGCACCGGGGCAGCCATGGCAGCGACATCATCAAGCGTCGGGGCAAAGCGACCGTTCAGCGCCGCCCGCGCCCGTGTCACCAGCGTCAGGGCCTGCGCGGCGCGCGGCCCCGGCCCCCAGACCAGCGTATCGGCAATCCAGCCCGGCGCCTCGGGTGCGCCGGGACGGGCCGCGCGCACCAGATCGAGGATCGCGTTCAGCACCGTCTCGCCCACCGGCATACGCCGGATCAGCCCCTGCGCCGCGACAAGCCCGGCTGGATCAAAGACCGCATGCGCCTGCCCCTGATCAACCCCGGTCGTGGCCAGCAGGATCGCGCGTTCGGTGTCGCGGTCGGGGTAATCCACGTCGATCTGCAACAGGAAACGGTCAAGCTGCGCCTCGGGCAGCGGATAGGTCCCCTCTTGCTCGATGGGGTTCTGGGTCGCCAGCACGTGAAAAGGCCGGCCCAGCGGGCGATGTTCGCCCCCGATCGTGACCTCGCTTTCCTGCATCGCCTGCAGCAGCGCAGATTGGGTCCGGGGGCTTGCGCGGTTGATCTCGTCCGCCATCAGAAGCTGGGTAAAGACCGGCCCCTCGATAAAGCGAAAGGCGCGAGAGCCGTCGGGCCGGATGTCCAGCACTTCAGAGCCAAGGATATCGGCCGGCATCAGATCGGGGGTGAACTGGATCCGCGCGTTGCCCAGCCCAAGGACGGTGGCAAGCGTATCGACCAGCATGGTCTTGCCCAGCCCCGGCTGCCCGACCAGCAGCGCATGACCCCCCGACAGGATCGCCGCCAGCACCTGCTCGACAACCGCGTGCTGACCGACAAAACGGCGCTCGACACTGGCGCGCGCCTCGGACAGCCGATTGGTCAGCATCTGGACTTCTGAAACCAGTTTCTCATTCTCGGCCATGACAACGCCTCGTTTCTGTTCTAGGACAACATAAAGGCAGGTGTGACAGGGTCCACAGGGAATGGAGGAAAAGACTGACAATACTGTGAGCGATGCGGCCGGAATCGCCGCGGCAGCCAGCCGCGCCGCGAAAAAGGGCCCGCCTCCTGTGCATTTGTGGAATCCGCCATTCTGTGGCAACCTTGATATGGAGATCCGGGCTGACGGCAGCTGGTTCTATAACGGAACGCCCATCGGGCGGCCCGAGATGGTCCGGTTGTTCGCTTCGATCCTCAAGCGTGAGGGTGACGATTACTTTCTGGTAACTCCGGTCGAAAAGGTCGGCATCCGCGTGGCCGACGCGCCCTTCATCGCCGTTGATGCCGAAATCGACCAGGAGATTACCTTTACCACGAACGTTGGCGACCGGGTGGTCGCTGGCCCCGAGCATGCGATCGAGATGCGCGGGACGCCAGATGAGCCCCGGCCCTACGTTCATATTCGCCGCGGTCTTTGGGCACTGATCGACCGCAAGACATTCTACCGACTAGCCGATGCGGCTATGCCCGGAGAAAACGGGCGTATGGAAGTGCACTCGGGAGGGACGGCTTTTCCTCTGGAGCCCTGACCATGGCGCGATTCGCCGCCAACCTGACATATCTGTTTACTGAACTGCCCATGCTGCAACGCTTTACTGCTGCAAAGCAGGCTGGGTTCAGCGGGGTCGAGATCCTGTATCCCTATGACATCGCCGCGAATTCCCTGACGCAGGCCGCACGGGCCGCAGGGGTGGAGTTCGTCCTGATGAACTCCCCGCCGCCCAACTGGGCCGGGGGACCGCGCGGCTTTGCAGCAGAGCCGGGCAACATGGCGCGTTTTCGCAGCGATTTCGACCGCGCGCTGCGCTTTGCCCGTGTCCTGGGCGTGCACCATCTGCATGTCATGTGCGGCAAAGCCAGCGGAGAAGAGGCGCGCCGCACCTTTGTGCAGAACCTCAAATGGGCCTCGGCGCACGACCCACGCATCAGCCTGACCATCGAGCCGATGAACAGCACAGACATGCCGGGATATTTCCTGGACAGTTTCGATCTGGCCGCCGAGATCCTCGAAGAGGTCTCTGCGCCCAATCTGGGACTGCAGTTCGACGTGTATCAGGCCCAGATGATCCATGGTGACGCTTTTGCCATCTGGCAGCGCATGGCCGACCATGTGCGTCATGTCCAGATCGCAGACTGGCCCAGCCGACACGAGCCAAGCCGGGGCGACATCGACTTTCCCGAGCTTCTGCACACCATCAGGTCCTCGGGCTATCGCGGCTGGATCGGCGCGGAATACACGCCCCGCACCTCGACCGAGGCGGGGCTGAACTGGCTGCGCTCGGCCTGAAAAGACGGGCGCCTGCCCCTTAGCTTTCGCCGGGCAGGCGTCTGACCATCTGATCGGCCAGCGCGTCATGCCCGCTGTCGCGCAGCCCGGCAACCGCGCCCAGATAGTCCCGGGCCTCGCGGTTCTGGCTCAGTTTGGATTTCGCCAGCGTCCGGGTGACCGAGATGCGCAGTGCAACAATACCGCCAAGCATCTGCTGCATGTAATCGGCAGGCGCATCGGCCATGCGCCAGGCATTCTCCCCGTTCAGCCGCCTTTCATGATAGCGGGTCAGCAGACCGACTGCCGCACGCCTGGCCCGCTCATCATGCTGAAAACTGACGCGGCCATAGACATGCGCCACGCGATAGTTCCAGGTCGGGACATGCCGGTGATGCTCGGGCTTCGAAGGGTAGAAGTTCGGCGAGATATAGGCGTCCTCGCCACGAAAGATCGCCAGCACCTCCTGCCCTTCGGTGATCAGCCGATGCATGTCATTGGCCAGCGCGACATGACCGATCAGCACACCCTCGGGCCCGGCAAGCAGCGGGATGTGATTGGCAATCAACCCCTCAGAGGTCCCGGCGATGATACAGGCCAGGGGCGCCGCCTCGATCAGCGCGGCGATCTCTGCGGGGTCGATTTCCTGAAAATGCGGCGGGATATACATGCGTTTTTCCTTAATAGGCCGCACTGCCGGTGCCCGCTGGCAACGCGCCATAGGGCAGCCAGATCGTCTTGGTGCGGCTGGCTGCGCGCAGAAACTCCCGGCCCTGCGCGTGCAGATCGCCCCAGTCGCGGGGACCGGGGGTCCAGACCGGAATCAGGGTGTCGGCTGCGGTGCGCTGCACCTCGGCAACCCCCTCGCCCTGCCCCGCGTGCCAGATCGCCGAAACGCCGTCATGCGCGGCAAGCGCCGTCGCCAGCGCATCACGCGGACCGGTAACGATGTTGACCACCCCGCCCGGTACATCCGAACAGGCCAGAACCTTGGCCAGCGTCAGTGCCGCCATCGGCCTGTCCTGCGCTGGGATGGCAACCACCGCATTGCCCATGGCGATGGCCGGCAGCACCAGTGACATGAACCCGGCCAAAGGCGCGGCATTTGGCGCAATCAGACCCATGACCCCATGCGGTTCTGGCTGGACATGGCACAGATGCCCGGGTCGTGCCGAGACCGTAGCGCCGTCATATTTGTCGGCAAAGCCCGCATAGAAGAAACAGCGGCGGATGACGGTGTCAACCTCATCCACACTGGCGTAGCCCGCGAACTCGGCTCGCGCCTGAGCAAGATTCTCGGCCAGGAAATACAGCACCTGCGCCCGGCCGTGACCTCCAAGGCCCTGCCATTTCGCCAGCGCCGATTGCGCCGCCTCGACCGCGTTGCGGATGTCCTTGCGGTTCCCAAGCGGGATCAGCTCGTCCTGCGCGGCATAGCTCGTACCGCCGTCGGGACGTTTTTGCGCGCCGCCGATGTAAAGCTTGACCGTACGGTCAATGGCTTGCCCCTCGGCCGGGATGATTCCGGCCGGTGCCGTCTCGCGCGGCGCAGAGACCGGGACAGAAAGATAATCGAGCATCCCTTCGCGCCCGCCCTCGCGGCCATAGCCTGAATCGCGCACCCCGCCAAAAGGCGCGGCAGCGTCAAAGGTGTTGGCGCAATTAACCCAGACCACACCTGCCTTGATCCGCGCCGCCAGATCGGTGGCCACTGTCGCGCTTTCCGACCAGACCGATGCGGCAAGCCCATAGCGGGTGTTATTTGCCAGCTCTACCGCCTCATCGGGGGTACGAAATGTCGAAAGCGTCGCGATAGGCCCGAATATCTCTTCGATCATGCCGGGGTTGGCGGGGGCAATGTTGCGCAGATAGCCTGGCGCTATAAAGCAGCCGGGCGCAGCATCCCCCCCGACAAGCTCAGCCCCGGCAGCAGTCGCACGATCAAGGATGCTCAGGATGCGGGCCTTTTGCACCGGATCGACGATCGCGCCGACATCCGTAGACTTATCAAGCGGGGCACCAAGTCGCAGCTTTTCCATCCGCGCCCTGAGCAGCGTTTCGAACCGGCCGGCAACGGATTCGGCGACCAGAATGCGCGAACCTGCACAGCAGACCTGCCCCTGATTGAACCAGATGGAATCAACGACGCCCTCGACAGCGGCATCAAGATCGGCGTCCTCCATCACGACAAAGGGCGATTTGCCGCCCAGTTCCAGCGTCAGCCGTTTGCCCGATCCGGCAAGGGCGCGGGCGATCCCCCGCCCCACTTCGGTCGAGCCGGTAAAGGCAATCTTGTCGACCGGGGCCTGAACCAGCGCGGCACCGGTCTCTCCATCACCGGTCACGATATTCACGACCCCTGCGGGCAGGCCGACATGGGCGCAGATTTCAGCAAAGGCCAGCGCAGTCAGCGGTGTGTATTCAGCAGGTTTCAGCACCACAGTGTTGCCAGCGGCAAGCGCGGGCGCGACTTTCCAGGCCAGCATCAGCAGGGGAAAGTTCCACGGGATGATCTGGCCGCAGACACCAAGGGCAAGATGGCCGGGAAACTCACTTTCAAGAAGTTCGGCCCACCCTGCGTGATGATAGAAATGCCGCACGACCAGCGGCACGTCGATATCGCGGCTTTCGCGGATCGGCTTGCCGTTATCCAGCGTCTCCAGCACCGACAGGAAACGCTCACGCTTTTGGATGGTGCGGGCGATGGCATAAAGAAAACGCGCCCTGTCATGCCCCGGCATCGCCGCCCAGCCCCGCTGTGCCCGGCGCGCGGCGCGAACCGCCTTGGCAATATCGCGGGCAGTGCCCTGCGTGACCTGCGCCAGTTCCTCTCCGGTCGAGGGGTCGCGGGTTGCAAAGGTCTCACCCGGGCGGGTGAAGCGTCCGGCGATGAAATGACCAAAACTTCCACGCTCGCGCAGCCAGTCGCGGACGGCGGATGCATCCTCGGGCGCGGGGCCGTATTCCATGCTTTCCATGATCTCGCTTACCTTCGGCATCTTTACCCCGCCGCCAGTCGATGGACCGCCGCATAACGGCCAGTCACGTGATGGGAAAGCTGCCGCTCGATATCAGCCAGCAGCGAGCTTGCGCCGATGCGGAACAGATCGGGCCGCAGCCAGTCACGGCCAAGCTCTTCGGCCATCAGCACCTGCCAGTTCAGCGCGTCCTTGGCGGTACGCAGCCCTCCGGCCGGTTTAAATCCGACGGCAAAACCGGTGCGGTCCCGATAATCACGGATCGCCCGCAACATGACGAGCGAGACGGGCAACGTCGCGTTCACCGGCTCTTTCCCGGTCGAGGTCTTGATGAAATCAGCCCCGGCCTGCATGGCGACATGGCTGGCCTTGGCGACATTCGTCAGGGTCTTAAGCTCACCCGTCGCCAGGATGGCCTTCATCCGGGCCGCGCCACAGGCTTCGCGCATCTCGCATATCTCATCGTAAAGCGCCGCCCATTCGGCGCGCAGAACCAGCGCGCGAGAAATGACGATGTCGATTTCATCCGCGCCCTGATCCAGCGCATAGCGGATCTCGGCCAGCCGCAGGTCAAGCGGCATCAGCCCGGCCGGAAAGCCCGTCGCCACCGAGGCAACGGGAATCACAGTGCCCTGCAGCGCCCGTTTTGCCGCCGCCACCATGGTCGGATAGACGCAGACCGCCCCGGTGGTCAGACCCTCACCCCCCAGCGCAGCAAGCTGGCCTGCGTCCACCGGCTGGCGCGCCTTGGCGCATAGCCGGGCAACGCGATCCGCTGTGTCATCCCCCGAAAGCGTAGTCAGGTCGATGCAGCGCACCGCGTTCAAAAGCCACGCCGCCTGCCATTCCTTTTTCAGGCTGCGGCGGGCGCTCAGGCTTGCCGCGCGGCGCTCAGCCGCAGGGGTGTTGATGGCGATATTCTCAAACCAGTCGAGGCGGAAATCCGTGCCAGGGTTCTTACGCTCCATCACTCAGCGCCCCCGCAGCCAATCCCAGCCGCGCCGCAGACGCCCACGGGCGCTGGCACGTGCCGCATCAGCACGAGCGTCAATACGGTCCCATGCCTCGTCAGCCGAGCGGACGGCCGGGTCAATCGTACGCTCGCGAAACTGGTTCCACATGCGCCAGATCAGAAACAGCAGCGCGCCAAGGATCAGCAGGATGATCTGCGCCGCCCAGTTAAAGGGTTTGACCTCGGGTCCCGCCACCGGCTTGATCGCAATGGCGTTGGGATAGATCGACAGCCACGCAATCCGCCAACCATAAGAGGTCACGCTGACCCATTCCGGATTGGCCGAGGTCGAGCGCAGGTCGGTCGCCTGCGCATGCAGGTTCGAACTGTCGTATTTGAAATAGGGCGGCCAGATCCAGCCGGTGTCTTCATTGCGATAGACATAGGGTTTGCCGTTGGGACGCACCGTGTCGATGAACCGCACGTCGCGCTGGCCTTGGGCGTTTTGCACCGTCCCGGTATCGGGAGAGGCATAAAAGATCGCATTCGCACCTATATCGGTCAGCCGGTTATAGGTGTTGGTGATGCGAACCGTCTGCTTTGCGGGCAGCGTGTAGTCCAGAAACAAAAAGACCACGATCCCGAAGATCACCCCAAGGACGGTCAGGAACCAGCGCATCGGCGCCCCCCTTAATTGTAATTCACGATCACGATGATCACGATGATCGCGACCACCGGCAGAACCAGCACCAACCCGACAAGCCGCGCTTGCAGGGTCTTGCTGAAACCCACCATCGAACGCCGCACGAACTCGGCTCGTTCCGGTGAAGGTCCCGCACGTTCGGGATGACGGCGATCCCACTCTTCTTCAAGCTCTTCCCGGCGCAGGCTGCGGATATAGATGCCGATCAGCAGGTAAAAGATCAGCTCAACGATCAGGACCATGCCGATCAGGCGCAGAAAGGCAATCATCGGGCCGACCCAGTTTGCAAGAAGCCTGCCCCATGGAAGGCCCGCGCGCGGCAACTGTCAATGACCCCATTGCCGTACCGCCGAACCCGGCCTAGCCTTGGGTCATGGACGCGCTTGCCCAAGAGATCAAGAACCGCCGCGAAGACCTGGTCCGCCTGACACAGGACCTGATCCGCATTCCGACCCTGAACCCGCCGGGACGACATTACCGCGAGATCTGCGAATATCTGCAGGCGCGGCTGGCCCCGCAGGGGTGGGAGTGCGAACTGATCCGCGCCCATGGTGCCCCCGGCGACAGCAAAGAGTTTCCGCGCTGGAACCTTGTCGCCCGCCATCGCGGTGGCCCGCCCGGGGAATGCGTGCATTTCAACAGCCATCATGACGTGGTCGAGGTCGGCCATGGCTGGAGCCGCGACCCCTTTGGCGCAGAGCTGGATGAGGGGCGCATCTATGGCCGCGGCGCTTGCGACATGAAAGGCGGGCTGGCCGCCAGTATCATCGCGGCCGAGGCATTTGTTGCCCTGTATCCCGACCATCCCGGCCAGATCGAGATCAGCGCCACGGCTGACGAGGAATCGGGCGGCTTTGGCGGCGTGGCTTATCTGGCCCAGCAAGGCGCCTTTGCCCATGTCGATCACGTCATCATCCCTGAGCCTCTGCACAAGGACCGCATCTGCCTTGGCCATCGTGGCGTCTGGTGGGCCGAGATCGAGACCCACGGCCGCATCGCCCACGGCTCGATGCCCTTCCTTGGCGACAGCGCCATCCGCCACATGGGCGCAGTGCTTGAGGAAATGGAACGCACCCTGTTCCCGTTGCTGCTGAGCAAGCACACCGAGATGCCTGTGATCCCCGAGGGTGCGCGGAACTCGACCCTGAACATCAATTCGATCCATGGCGGAGAGCCGGATCTGGGTCCCGATTTTACCGGCCTGCCTGCGCCCTGCGTCGCCGACCGCTGCCGCATCGTCATCGACCGCCGCTTTCTGATCGAAGAGGATCTCGCCGAGGTCAAGCGTGAGGTCACGGCGCTCCTTGAAAAAATCAAGGTGCAACGTCCTGGATTTGTTTACGAAATCCGGGATTTGTTCGAGGTCATCCCCAGCATGACCGACCGCGAAGCACCGGTCGTGCGTTCGACCGCCGCCGCAATTGAGAGGGTACTGGGCCGGACTGCCGGATATGTCGTCAGCCCCGGCACCTATGATCAAAAACACATCGACCGCATCGGCAAGCTCAAGAACTGCATCGCCTATGGGCCGGGTGTTCTGGATCTGGCCCATCAGCCCGATGAATGGGTAGGCGTGCAGGATATGCAGGATTCCGCCTGTGTTATGGCGCTGGTGCTTGATGACATCCTGCGTGGCCCCGCGGGGGATTCCCCACAAGGCCCACCTGTGGCATGATCGCGCAAAACAGCCGAGCAGCCGCCGAGCCCCATATGAACCAACGCCTGTCGATCAGCGCCCTGATCTTTTTCGTCGTGATGATCCTTTTGGGCGTCTATTTTGCCTATGCGGCGGTTCAGGGTCCCTCTGGCATCCTGCGGCGCGTGCAGTTGCAAGCCGAAACGCAAGAGCTGGTCCAGCAGCGCAACAAGCTGCAGGCCGAGGTGGACCGGATGCGCAATCTGACCCGCCGGCTGTCGGATGAATTTCTGGACGTGGACCTGCTGGACGAACGTGCCCGCGACGTTCTGGGCCTGGTGCGCGCTGACGAAATCATCATCCGCTAGGCTCTCAGGCAAAGCGCACGATCCCGGCCTGCCCGGATATCCGGTCTGCGAACTGCCTTTTCCTGCATCGCCACACTTGCTCAAGCCGCCTTTCGGGCGGCTTTCTGCATCTGGTGTCTGGACCTATGCACGAGTCCGGTTTACTTCCCCCGACAGCTTCGCCTAGAATTAGTTTAACGCTGAACTATTCCCCGCCCCGAGGAGGAGGCCCATGGTCAGAAAGCCCGCAGCCAGGCAGAGCACGCCGAACGTGTCCAAAGATGAGCTGCTTCAATACTATCGCGACATGCTGTTGATCCGCCGATTCGAAGAAAAGGCCGGTCAGCTTTACGGCATGGGCCTGATCGGTGGTTTCTGCCACCTCTACATCGGGCAAGAGGCCGTCGTCGTCGGTCTGGAATCCGTCGCCAAGGAAGGCGACAAGCGCATCACCAGCTACCGTGACCACGGCCATATGCTGGCCTGCGGCATGGACGCACGCGGGGTGATGGCCGAGCTGACCGGCCGCATCGGCGGCTATTCCAAAGGCAAGGGCGGCTCGATGCACATGTTCAGCCGCGAAAAACACTTCTACGGCGGCCATGGCATCGTCGCCGCGCAGGTGCCCCTGGGGGCCGGTCTTGCCTTTTCCGACAAATACCGGGGCAATGACAACGTCACCTTCGTCTATTTCGGTGATGGTGCCGCCAACCAGGGTCAGGTCTATGAGACCTATAACATGGCCACGATCTGGGAACTGCCGGTGGTTTTCGTGATCGAGAACAACCAGTATGCGATGGGCACCTCGCTCAAACGCTCGACCCGTTCGACCACGCTTTACGGCCGTGGCGAGGCTTTCGGCATCCCCGGCGAACAGGTGGACGGCATGGATGTGCTGGCCGTCAAGGCAGCGGGCGAAAAAGCGGTGGCGCATTGCCGCGCCGGCAAGGGTCCCTACATCCTTGAAGTCATGACCTACCGCTATCGCGGCCACTCGATGTCCGACCCGGCGAAATACCGCACCCGCGAAGAAGTGCAGAAGATGCGCGACGAACGCGACGCCATCGAACACGTACGCGAGCTGCTGCTGCAGGGCAAACATGCCTCCGAAGACGACCTCAAGGCCATCGACAAGGAGATCAAGGAAATCGTGAACGACTCTGCCGAGTTCGCCAAGGAAAGCCCGGAGCCGCCGCTCGAAGAGCTGTGGACCGATATCTACGCCGAAGAAAAGAGCGCCTGAGGGAGAGGGAACCATGGCAACCGAAATCCTGATGCCCGCCCTGTCGCCGACCATGGAGGAAGGCACGCTGGCCAAGTGGCTGGGCAGGGAAGGGGATAGCGTGAAATCCGGCGACATCATCGCCGAGATCGAAACCGACAAGGCCACGATGGAATTCGAGGCCGTTGATGAAGGCATCCTTGGCAAGATCCTGATCCCCGAGGGTACGCAAGCGGTCAAGGTGAACACCCCGATCGCCATTCTGGTCGAGGAAGGCGAATCCGTCGATTCCGCCCCGGCACCGAAAGCCGAAGCACCTGCCGAGACAAAGGCTGAGGCTCCGGCAGCTCCGGCCCAGGCCGCCGCACCTGCCCCCGCACCGGTAGCGGACCTGTCGCCCGACTGGCCGGAAGGCACGCCGATGAAGACCATGACCGTGCGCGAAGCGCTGCGCGAAGCCATGGCCGAAGAGATGGAGCGTGACGAGACCGTCTTCCTGATGGGCGAAGAGGTCGGCGAATATCAGGGCGCCTACAAGATCAGCCAGGGGCTGCTGGACAAGTTCGGCGCGCGCCGCGTGGTCGATACGCCGATCTCGGAAATCGGCTTTGCCGGTATCGGCACCGGGGCCGCTATGGCAGGGGGGCGGCCGATCGTCGAGTTCATGACCTTCAACTTCGCCATGCAGGCGATTGACCATATCATCAACTCGGCCGCCAAGACGCTTTACATGTCGGGCGGGCAGATGGGTTGCCCCATCGTCTTTCGCGGACCGAACGGCGCCGCCGCCCGCGTGGCCGCCCAGCACAGCCAGGATTACGCAGCCTGGTATGCGCAGATCCCCGGTCTGAAGGTGGTGATGCCCTATACCGCAGCTGACGCAAAAGGCCTGCTCAAGACCGCGATCCGCGATGGTAACCCCGTCGTGTTCCTTGAGAACGAGATCCTTTACGGCCGCAGCTTCGAAGTACCGGATCTGCCGGACTTTACCATCCCGTTTGGCAAGGCGCGCATCGCACGCCCCGGCCGCGACGTGACCATCGTCAGCTTTGGCATCGGCATGACCCACGCGCTGGAAGCAGCCGAGACGCTGGCTGGCGAAGGGATCGAAGCCGAGGTCATCGATCTGCGCACCCTGCGCCCGATCGACTATGCGACCGTCATCGAATCGGTGAAACGCACAAACCGCTGCGTGACGGTGGAAGAAGGTTTCCCGGTCTGCTCGATCGGCAACCACATCTCGGCCCATCTGATGGAGAACGCCTTCGACTGGCTCGACGCTCCGGTCATCAACTGCACCGGTAAGGACGTGCCCATGCCTTATGCGGCCAACCTTGAAAAGCACGCGCTGATCACTGCCGCCGAAGTCGTCGAAGCCGTGAAGAAAGTCACCTACCGTTAAGGGGAGGGCAGAAGATGCCGACTGAAATCCTGATGCCCGCCCTGTCTCCGACCATGGAGGAAGGCACGCTGGCCAAATGGCTGGTGAAAGAGGGCGACGAGGTCAAATCCGGCGACATCATCGCCGAGATCGAGACTGACAAGGCCACGATGGAATTCGAGGCCGTTGATGAGGGCGTCCTGGGCAAGATCCTGATTGCCGAGGGCACCCAGGGGGTAAAGGTCAATACCCCCATCGCTGTCCTGCTTGAGGATGGCGAAAGCGCCGATGACATCGGTTCGGCCCCCGCACCCAAGGCAGAGGCCAAGCCCGAGGCCGCGAAAGCAGAGGCCGCTCCGGCGGCGGCAGCCCCGGCTGCGCCTGCCCCGGCTGCGCCAAAATCGGCTGAGGGCGGGCGTATCTTTGCCTCGCCTCTGGCCCGGCGCATCGCGGCGGAAAAGGGCATCGACCTTGCCACGGTTCAGGGCTCTGGTCCGCGTGGTCGTATCGTCAAGGCGGATGTCGAGGGTGCAAAGCCCGGCGCGGCCAAGCCTGCCACCGCCGAAGCCCCGAGAGCGGCGACCCCCGCCCCGGCTGCTGCCGCACCGGCAGGTCCTTCGGCAGAGACCATCCTCAAGATGTATGCCGACCGCGAAACCGAAGAGGTGGCGCTGGACGGCATGCGCCGCACCATCGCCGCGCGGCTGTCCGAGGCCAAACAGACCATCCCGCATTTCTATCTGCGCCGCTCGGCCAAGCTGGACGAGCTGATGAAGTTCCGCGCCATGCTGAACAAGCAGCTTGAATCGCGGGGCGTGAAACTGTCGGTCAACGACTTCATCATCAAGGCCTGCGCGTTGGCGCTGCAAGAGGTGCCGGATGCCAATGCCGTCTGGGCAGGCGACCGTATCCTTAAGCTGAAACCGTCGGATGTCGCGGTCGCCGTCGCAGTCGAGGGCGGGCTCTTTACCCCCGTTCTTAAGGACGCGCAGCAAAAGACGCTGTCCGCCCTTTCGGCCGAGATGAAGGATCTGGCCAACCGCGCCAAGACCAGAAAGCTTGCACCCCACGAATATCAGGGCGGCAGCTTTGCGATCTCGAACCTCGGCATGTTCGGGATCGAGAACTTTGATGCAGTGATCAACCCGCCGCACGGCGCGATCCTGGCGGTCGGTGCCGGCATTCAAACCCCTGTGGTCGAGAATGGCGAAGTGGTGATCCGCAATGTCATGTCGATGACGCTGTCGGTCGATCACCGGGTGATCGACGGTGCGCTTGGCGCCCAGCTGCTGGAAGCCATCGTCAAACATCTGGAAAACCCGATGGGTATGCTGGCCTGATCCGATCAGCCACAGCAATAAAAAGGGGGGGCTCTCGGGCCCCCTTTTTCATATTCAGATGCAGCTCTCTTATTCGCCCGCGGGTTTCGAAGCGACGTTCAGCCCGATCCAGCGCCGCAACAAACGCGCGATCCTGACCTGTCCGCCATGAACGACCGAGAACAGCGACGGTACGAACAACAGCGACAGCAACGTCGAAAGCAGCAGCCCCCCGATCACCGCAATCGCCATCGGAGAGCTGAACTCGGCCCCCTCTCCCGTGCCGATGGCCGAAGGTACCATGCCCGCAGTCATGGCAATGGTGGTCATCACGATAGGGCGCGCGCGCTTATGAACCGCGTCCAGAATGGCGGTACGCTTATCAATGCCCTGGTCCATTGAGCTGACCGCGAATTCCACCAGCATGATCGCGTTTTTGGTCACGATCCCCATCAGCATCAGAAAGCCGATGACCACCGCCATGCTGATCGAGTTCCCGGTCAGGAACAGCGCAAGGATCGCCCCACCGATCGCCAGCGGCAGCGACATCAGGATGGAAATCGGGGTGACGAAATTGTGGAACAGCAGCACCAGCACGACATAGGTCAGCATCACGCCCGAGATCATCGCGACCGAGAAGGCCTGGAACACCTCACCCATAATCTCGGCATCGCCCGAGGGCTGGATCTCGGTTCCCGGTGGCAGCTCGACCTCGCCTTGCAGGGCGGCAACCTCTGCACTGACCGGACCAAGCAGTGCGCCACGGGCAAGGTTTGCCGAAACCGTGGTCCGATAACGCCGGTCATAGCGCCCGATTTCAGTCGCCCCGGCAGAGAGGGTGACATCCGCCACGGCCTCAAGCGGCACCTGCCCGGCTGAACTTGGCACCCTCAGGTTGCGCACTGTCATCAGATCGCGCCGCGCGGATTCGTTCAGCCGCACCATGATCGGGATCTGCTTGTCGCCCGTATTGAACTTGGCAAGGTTCGATTCGGTATCGCCCAGCGTCGCAACGCGAAGGGTGGTGGCCAATGCGCTGGCGGTCACACCCAGTTGCGCGGCAACTTCGGGGCGCGGATGGACCTGAATCTCTGGCCGCTGAAGACTGGCCGAAGAGGTGATCCCTTCAAGCGTGGGCAGGGTCTTCACCGCCGCGCCCAGCCGCTCGGCCGCCTCGGCCGCGCCCTCTTCGCTATCGCCAAGGACCGAGACGGAAAGATCGGCGTTCCCCTCTTCGTTCTGGAAGTTGATGCGCACATCGGGGATCGTCGACAGCTCGCGCTTAAGCTCATCCTCGATCTGAAAGCTTGAACGCCCACGCTCTTCCTTGGGGCCGTAATTGACCATCAGCGTGGCTTTGGTCACGTCCTCATCACCGCCATTGACAAAGACCGAGCGCACCTCGGGCGCGGTCTTGATACGGTGCGAAATCTCGCGCGCCATCGCCTCGGTCTCGGCCACGGTCGAGCCGGGGGGCAGTTCGACGGTGACCTGGCTACGCCCGACATCCGAGGCGGGGATGAATTCTGTCGGCAAAAGCGTTGCCGAAAAGATCGAGATCGCAAAAACACCAAGCCCCATCAGCAGCGACAGCCCGCGATGGCGCAGAGTCCAGCCCAGCACGCCCATCAGACCGCGCAACAGCGGGCCATCGCGTTCCTCGGCCAGACGGGTGTTGTCGCGCAGGAAATATGCGGCGAGCATCGGCGTGATCAGTCGCGCAACCAGCAGCGAAAACAGCACCGAGACCGCGACGGTCAGGCCGAATTGCTTGAAGTACTGCCCGGGAATCCCCCCCATGAAACTGACCGGAGCAAAGACCGCGACGATTGAAAAGCTGATCGCGATGACGGTCAGGCCGATCTCATTCGCGGCCTCCATACTCGCGTCATAGGCGGGCACGCCCATGTTGATATGGCGGACGATGTTTTCGATCTCGACGATGGCGTCATCGACAAGGATGCCGGTGACCAGCGTGATCGCAAGCAGGCTGATGCCGTTCAGCGTAAAGCCCAGCCAGTGCATGACAAAGAAGGTCGGGATGATCGACAGGGGCAGCGCAGTCGCCGCGATCAGCATCGCGCGCCAGTTGCGCAGGAACAAAAACACCACCACCACCGCCAGGAACGCGCCCTCGTAAAGCGTGTCCATGGTCGAATGATAGCTGCCCGAGGTATAGGTCGTCGCATCGTCGATCAGCGTGATCCTGGTGCCCGGATGTCGCTTTTCGATCTCGGCGATACGGGCCTTGGTCCCGTCACCTGCGACCAGATCGGACTGGCCGCTGGCGCGAAAGACGCCAAAGGCAACGACCGGCTGACCGTCAAGCAACGCAAACGTGCGCTCTTCGCTGGCCCCGTCCGTGACAGTGCCAAGCTGGTCCAGCCGCACTGTCCGGCCACCGCCGACCAGAATGGGCGTCGCGGCCAGAAGTGAGACATCATCGGCCGATCCCAGCGCGCGGATGGTGTATTCGGTCCCGGCCAGATCGCCACGTCCACCGCCCATGTCGATATTCTTGGCCCGCAGCTGTTCCGATATCTCGGCCGCGGTCAGCCCAAAGGCCATGATCCGGGCGGGGTCCAGCTCGACATTGATCTGGCGATCCGCGCCGCCGATCCGGGTAATGCTGGCCACGCCGGGCACGGTCGAAAGATCGCGCGACACCACATCATCAACGAAATCCGACAGCTCTTCGATATTCATGCCGGGGTTGCTGATGGCATAGGTCAGGATCGCCATGCCGCTGACGTCGATGCGATGAATCAGCGGTTCGACAATCGACTCGGGCAAGTCTGCCCGGACTTTGGCGACGGCATCCTTGACGTCGTTGACTGCGCGGTCGGTGTCGGTCTCAAGCTCGAATTCGACATAGATCCGTGCCGAACTGTCGGTCGCAGATGAGGTGATGTGCCGCACGCCGGTGATCGAGGCAATCGAGTCCTCGATCGGTTGAACCACCTGCCGCGTCAGCTCTGACGGTGCGGCGCCGGGCTGGCTGACCACAACGCTGACCAAGGGCAGGTCGATGTTCGGCATAGCCGTGACCGCCAGCCGGCTGAAGCTGTAAAGCCCCACCAGCACCAGCACGAGAAAGATCGCAATTGGCGGCACAGGGTGGCGGATGGACCATGCCGAAAAGTTCATTGGGCCGCCCGCACCTGATCGCCACTGCGGAAAAAGGCCGCAGCCCTGGCCACCACCTGTTCACCCGGCGCGACCCCTTCAAGGATTTCTCGCCGGCCCTGCGACAATAGTCCGGCGCGAACCGGGCGGGACTCGATCCGCCCGTCCTTGACCACCTGGACCCGCTCACCCGAGGCATCGGCAAGAATGGCAGAGCTGGGCAAAGTCAGGGCCTGACGGCGCTCGGTGATGATCCAGCCGCTGGCAAAAAGCCCCGGCCGCAGCCGTGGGTCGGGGTCAAGCGCGATCCGCGCCTGACCAAGCCGCGTCACCGGATCGACAGCAGCCGGAACCAGCCGCATCTTGCCCGCGACCTTGCCAAGGCCAGCAACCTCAATCTCGGCCGGATCACCGGGTTTAAGCTGGGTCAGCGCGGTCTCGATCACATCGGCCTCCAGCTCAACCTCGCCACCGGCTATCAGGGTAAACAGGGGATCACCACCACCGCCCGGTATCGCGCCAAGGCGTGCTGTCCGCGCCACCACCACGCCGTCGACCGGCGCAGTGATGCGCGCATGATCAAGATTCAGCTGCGCGATGCTACGCGCCGCCTCAGCAAGCGCCAGCGCCGCGCGCGCAACCCCCAGCCCGTCCGAGGCCGAAGCCGAGGCCGCCCGGGCCGAGGCCTCGGTCGCTATGGCCTGATCCAGGACCGCCTGACTGGCATTGCCGCTTTTACGCAGGCTGCGTGTCCGCTCCAGCGCCGCGACGGCTTGCGTCAGGGTCGCCTCGGCGCTGGCGATCTGGCTTTCGGCCTGGCTGACGCCGGCCAGCGCGCGCTGATATTCGGCCTCGGCCTGCGCCAGTTGCGCGGCCAGCACATCCTCGGACAAACGGGCCAGAACCTGCCCCTCTTCGACCCGGTCGCCGACCTCGGCATCAATACTGGTGATTTCATGCCCCGAGACGAGGGCGTGGATCTGCACCTCTTGCCGCGCCACCAAAGAACCCGAGACCGGCACGCGGGCCTCGATCCAGTCCTGCCTGGCGGTCGCCAGCGTGACTACAGGTAATTCAGATTGTTCTGCGGCATCCGCCGCCTGAGCTGTGGCCGTGCCAGCAGGCCCCATCGGCAAAGCAAGGGCGAGCACCACAATACGGATGAATCGGCTGGCTGCCGTCATCGTCCTCTCCTAACCAATCTGCGGCGCAACATAGTGGCGCGCAGGCCCGGCAACAATGGCGGGCGGTTCAAAAGGAAACGCTGACGCCAGGCAAGTTTAACGCAGTCATCAGGTCCCTGAGTTCCTGACGCGCTGCAATATTTGACATGCTGAGCTGTTCTGTGCCGATGTCCCTGAGATCAAGCAGCGTCAGACCGCGCGGAAAAAGTTCACGAAAGATCACCCGTTCAGAAAAACCGGGGGCGACACGGAAACCGATGCGGCGCGACAGGTTGGTCAGGGCGCTGCCGACCTTGCGCTTGTTGTGCATGGCCTGCGTTCCCAGCCGGTTGCGCAGCACCAGCCAGTCGATCGGCCCCGCACCCGCCTGACCACGCAGCTGGCGGGCAGACCAGACCATCTCGGCATAAATCGAGGGGCCAAGGATCTTGCCTTCGGGGGACAGCCGCGCCAAAAGGTCGAAATCGACAAAACTGTCGTTCATCGGGGTGATCAGCGTATCGGCCAGCGTATGCGCCATCTGACTAAGCCGGGTATGCGAGCCAGGACAGTCGATCAGGATAAAATCGCATTCTGCCTCCAGCGCGGAAACGGCCTGAGACAGCGGATCCGAACCCTCAGGCGCATCAGCCTCAAGATGGGCCAATAGCGGCATGGGCAGGTCCAGCCCCTCGCGCTGTGAAAAGGCAGCACGATTTTCCAGATAACGGCCAAAACTGCGCTGACGCACGTCCAGATCCAGCGCGCCGACACGATGGCCCATGCGCGCCAGCGCTGTCGCCACATGCATTGAGGTCGTGGACTTACCCGAACCGCCCTTCTCATTGCCGACAACGATGATATGCGCCACGAATCCCCCTGCCATGCCCGGCCGCGTCGCGCCGAAACATAGGCCGCAGCCGCAGCGATGAAAAGCGCCGACACCGCGCGAATCGCTGTAAAACAAGCCTTTTCCGGGCGTGAAATGTCACGTCAGTTCCAGCCGTGGCCGCACTGCAACCTTTTGTTCCAGCTTCATTCTTTCATCACGACCAGGTGAGTCGCTTTTTATTCTTGAAAAAGACGATCTGCTATGTCGTTATATATTCATGCCGAGACCGCAAGGATCGGTGAGGAGGAGGAACCAGAGATGATCACAACGAGTCATCCCCCGGTCTTTGGCGGCACGGCAATGCCGCGGCCAAGCACCCCTGCCCTATTAGCGCCAGCCCGGGCCGCGATGCGCCGGGTCACCACCCACAGCCTTGCCAGGAAAGGAGCGATCCAATGATACACGCCGTATTTTCCAAGCCAGACCAAGGCTATGCGACCATCGCCCTTTCGGACCATCAAAGCGTGCAGGGACCGGTCCTGCGGGAATATCATGACGGGCGCGTGGTCATCGACACCGGCAATGGCCATATGACCGGCCTGCCGCTGAACCGTCCGCCGCGTTCGCCGGTCTGGATGCCGATCCTGGGCCTTGCCTTCTGATCAACCGACCGGAGGGTCACCAACGCGGATCGTGCAAAAGTAAAACGCCGCCCTTTTTGGGGCGGCGTTCGTGTATCTGGCTGGCTCTGGGATCAGAAGCCGAGACCGGCGTATTTGTTCTTGAACTTCGACACGCGGCCCCCGGTGTCCATCAGCTTGGCCGAGCCACCGGTCCAGGCGGGGTGCGAGGTCGGATCGATGTCGAGCGACATGGTGTCGCCTTCTTTGCCCCAGGTCGAACGCACCTGATAGGTGGTGCCGTCGGTCATTTTGACTTCGATCAGGTGATAATCGGGATGGATGTCTGCTTTCATGTCGCGTCTCCTCAGGCCTCGGCTTCGGCTTTGGGCTTGTAGTTGGTGACCTCGGCGATACGGGCCGATTTACCGCGACGATCGCGCAGGTAGTACAGCTTGGCGCGGCGGACGCGGCCACGGCGCACCACGGTGATCGAATCGATGTTGGTCGAATAAAGCGGGAAGACACGCTCGACGCCTTCGCCGAACGAGATCTTGCGCACGGTGAACGAGGCGCCGATACCGTCACCGCCCTTGCGCGAGATGACCACGCCTTCGTAGTTCTGCACGCGGGTGCGGCTGCCTTCGGTCACCTTGTAGCCGACGCGCACGGTGTCGCCGGCCTTGAAATCCGGGATGTTCTTGCCGAGCGCAGCGATCTGCTCGGCTTCCAGTTGGGCGATCAGGTTCATCGCTATGAGTCCTCTTGATGCTCGCGGTAGCCCCGCGATTGGTCTGATGCGCCCGAGAGCTGTCGGTCCTTAGCCGGGTCCATATGAGCCTGCTCATATGCCCGCCACAGGTCGGGGCGGCGTTCCTTTGTCAGCCTTTCGGCCATGTCGCGCCGCCAATCAGCAACGGCCGCGTGATTTCCGGACAGCAGAACGTCCGGTATCGCGCGGCCTTCCCAAAGGGCGGGCTTCGTGTACTGAGGGTGCTCAAGCAGGCCGTCGGAAAAGGACTCCTCGGCCAGAGACTCCTGATTCCCCAGCACGCGCGGTATAAGCCGAACAGTCGCGTCGATCAAGACCTGAGCGGCAAGCTCTCCGCCGGTCAGGACATAGTCACCGATACTGATCTCTTCGACGTCATGGGCGTCCAGCACGCGCTGATCCACACCCTCAAACCGGCCACAGATCAGCGTCATGCCAGGCCCTTGGGCCAGTTCCTTGGCGCGGGCCTGGGTAAATGGTCGGCCGCGTGGCGAAAGATAAATCACCGGCAGCGCATTCCTGGTCCCCGCCCCCGCCTCGCGCAGGGCCGCGTCCATCACATCGGGACGGATCACCATGCCGGCACCGCCGCCCGCGGGGGTGTCGTCCACATTGCGGTGCCGCCCGACACCAAAGGGGCGCAGGTCAATGCTGCGCAGATTCCATAGCCCCTGAGACAGCGCCCGCCCGGTCAAAGATAGTCCCAGAACCCCTGGAAATGCCTCGGGAAACAGGGTGATGACCTGCGCGGTCCATGCCCCCCTGACCTGCGGCTCGGCCAACAGGTCGCGTGGCTGCCCGCTGGCCCGGATCGACAGCCGGCCATGGGATTTCATCCCTGAGCTGTCGCCCTCACCGCTCATTCCTCATCCTCGGGCGGATCGGCAATGATGCGGCCTGCGGTCAGATCGACCGTGGGCACAAAGGCGCGGGTAAAGGGCAAAAGCAGGGTCTGACGGCGACCGGGTCCAAAGACCTCAAGTATATCGCCTGCGCCGTGATCATAGATCGCGCGCACCTTGCCAAGCAGCTGCCCCCCGGTGTCATAGACCGGCAGACCAATCAGATCGGCATGGTAGAATTCGTCATCCGGCAGCACCGGAAGCTTGTCGCGATCAGCCCAAAGCGTCACGCCCTTAAGCGCCTCGGCCTCTTCGCGCGTTTCAACGCCCGACAGCCGGGCGCCAAGTCCGCCCGTCACCGGCCGGGTCAGGCGGACGGTGAACGAGCGGCTGCCATCTTCGGTATAAAGCGGAGAATATGCAGCGATGTCATTTGGTTGCGAGGTAAAGCTCTTGAGCCTCACCTCGCCCCGGACGCCAAAGGCGCCCGCGATCGCACCCACACAGACCCGCTCGGTCATTCTTATTCCGAAGCGGCTTCTTCGGCCGGAGCGTTAGCCGCGGCTTCACGGGCGGCGCGCTTTTCAGCACGTTCCTTGGCAGCCTTGCCCGGCTCGCCTTTCTTGAGGTTCTTGCGCTCGGTCTTTTCTTTCAGACCAGCCGCTTCGAGAAAGCGGGCAACGCGGTCGGTAGCCTGAGCACCCTGAGCCAGCCAGTACTGAACGCGCTCAGCATTCATCTTGACGCGATCTTCCGAATCTTTCGGCAGCAGCGGGTTATAGGTGCCCAGCTTTTCGATAAAGCGGCCATCGCGCGGCATACGCGAGTCAGAGGCGACGATGGCATAATGGGGGCGCTTCTTCGAGCCACCACGGGCCAGGCGGATTTTCATTGCCATTGTAAGTTCTCCTTTGGAAATGGCGGGGTTGCGGGGAAAACCCCGCGTCAGGGGAGGAATGTCTCGTGATGTCGGATCACTTCGGCGATCACGAAATTCAGGAACTTGCGCGCAAATTCCGGGTCCAGGTCGGCCTCGCGCGCAAGGCGTTCCAGCCGCTCGATCTGCTGCGCTTCGCGCGTGGGATCGGACGGAGGAAGATCATGTTCGGCCTTAAGACGACCGACGGATTGGGTGTGCTTGAACCGTTCGGCCAGCGTATAGACAAGGATCGCGTCAAGCCTGTCGATGCTGGCGCGATGTTCCTTAAGCAAGGCCGCGGCGCGGGCGATCGGGTCTGACATGCTGTTCTCTGCTGGCTGGGATTCTGGCTCTGCGGGGTTCGGCTGGGGCAGCTCGCTCATCAGACGGTCTCCATCGGATGGCGATAAACAAGGCAAGGATCCTTGCCCGGATGGGCGGCATCGGGATCGCGCACCGCGCCCAACCGTTCGGCCAGTGCGGCCGAGCGCGCGTTCTCGCGCAGGATATAGCTGACCGCCGTCGTCCAGCCGAGATTACGGGCGGCAAAGTCGCGGGCCACCAACGCCGCCTCATGCGCGATGCCACGACCTTCGGCCTCGGGCGTCCACAGGGTCCAGCCAAGCTCATGCTCGGGCCAGCCATCCGGGAACCACGGCCCGACCGAGCCCAAAGGCGCCCCGCTGTCGCGATCAGTCACCACGAAAGAGCCGAAACCCCGCAGCACCCAATGGCCGACGATATGGCCAAAAGAGCGCCAGGCTTGCCCCGGCTCGACCATCGGCCCGCCGATCCAGCGCGCCCGTTCCGAGACCGCGAAATCGCGCCATGCCGGCCAGTCGCCGCCTTGCGGGGCGCGCAGGATCAGACGCTCGGTCGTCAGTACAGGCGTGTCGGACAGACAGATCATGCGCCTATTTCTTCTTGAACAGGCCAGAAAGACCACCGGGCAGGTTCATGCCCCCCAGTTGACCGCCAAGCCCCTTGGGGTCCTGCAGCATACGGGTGGCTTCGGCCATTTTTTCGGGATCGACGTCAGCCATATCGGGCAGCCCACCGCCCCTGCCGGTCATGGCGCGCATGGCTTGCTTAAGCAGCCCGCCCTTGCCCATCTTGCCCAGCTTTTTCATTGTGTCGGCCATCTGCTTTTGCATTTTCAGCAGCTTGTTCAGCTCGGACACTTCCATCCCGGCACCAGCGGCAATGCGCTTTTTACGGCTTGCCTGCAGCAGATCGGGATTGGCACGTTCTTTCCTGGTCATCGAGTTGATCAGCGCGATCTGGCGCTTGATCGCCCGGTCGTCGAAACCGGCGGCCTCGGCCTGTTTGGCCATCTTGCCCATGCCGGGCATCATGCCCATGATCGACTGCATACCGCCCATCTTTAGCATCTGCTCAAGCTGCGAACGCAGATCGTTCATGTTGAACATGCCCTTCTGGAAGCGCTTCATCATGCGCTCGGCCTGTTCGACCTCCAGAACCTCCTGGGCCTTCTCGACCAGCGCAACGATATCGCCCATGCCGAGGATGCGGCGAGCAACCCGCTGAGCGTCAAAGACCTCAAGCGCGTCCATCTTTTCGCCCAGACCGACAAAGCGGATCGGCTTGCCCGTCACGGCACGCATCGACAGCGCCGCACCGCCACGGCCGTCACCGTCCATCCGGGTCAGCACAACGCCGGTGATGCCGACCTTGCCGTCAAATTCGCTCGCGACGTTCACCGCGTCCTGACCGGTCAGACCATCGACGACCAGCAGCGTTTCGCGCGGGTTGGCGACGTCACGGACGGCCTGCACCTCATCCATCAGCACTTCGTCGATGTGCAGACGGCCGGCGGTGTCCAGCATATAGACGTCATAGCCGCCCAGCGTCGCCTGCTGCCGGGCGCGTTTGGCGATCTGGACCGCATTCTCGCCCGGGATGATCGGCAGGGTATCGACGCCGATCTGCTGACCAAGGATCGCCAGCTGCTCCATCGCGGCCGGGCGGTTGGTGTCCAGCGAGGCCAGCAGCACCCGCTTTTTCTCGCGGTCCTTGAGGCGTTTGGCCAGTTTCGCGGTCGTGGTCGTCTTGCCCGAGCCCTGCAGACCGACCATCAGGATCGGCGCCGGAGGGTTGTCGATGCGCAGCTGATCGGGTTCGCCCTCGCCCTGCAGGACCTTGATCAGTTCGTCATGGACGATCTTAACCACCTGCTGACCGGGGGTGATCGACTTGGTGACGGCGGCGCCAGTGGCCTTTTGCGTCACCGATTTCACAAAACTGCGTGCGACAGGCAGCGAAACGTCGGCCTCAAGCAGTGCGACGCGCACTTCGCGCATGGCGGCAGCGACATCCTCTTCGGACAGCGCGCCCTGCTTGGTCAGCCGGTCGAAGACGCCGCCAAGGCGATCGGACAGGTTTTCAAACATCGGCGCCCTCCATAGGTCGTTGCCGTAATCCAGGCGCGCCCCGCGAACGAGACGCGATAAGCAGTAACGCCCCCGTGGGCGCAACGCGCTGACGGGGGGCGATCCCCGCAAAGGACGGGGACCGGAAGGGCAGACCTTCCGGGAATCCGGGGATGGATAGGCCCGTTGGCGCAAGGAGTCAAGGCAGAGAAGCCGCGCCGGGCGATTGACCCCGCCCCGGCTTTGATGAAAACCTCGCCGGAAAGGAGAAAGCCATGACCCATGCCATCAGCCGCTTTCCGGTTCCCACACTTGATGAGATGCCCGAGGATATCGCGCAACGCATCCGCAAAGTGGCCGAGAAATCGGGCTTTATCCCCAATGTCTTTTTAGCGCTGGCGCATCGGCCCGACGAATTCCGTGCCTTCTTTGCCTATCACGACGCGCTGATGGAGCGCGAGGGGGGACTGACCAAAGCCGAGCGTGAACTGATCGTGGTCGCCACCTCGGGCCTGAACCAATGCCAGTATTGCGTTGTCGCCCATGGCGCGATCCTGCGCATCCGCGCCAAGAACGCCTTTATCGCCGATCAGGTGGCCGTGAACTGGCGCAAGGCCGATATTTCGCCACGTGAACGCGCAATGCTCACCTATGCCGAGAAAGTGGCGCTGAATGCCCAGCAGATCGGCCAAGAGGACCATCAGGCATTGCGCGACGCCGGTTTCACCGGCGATGAAATCTGGGACATCGGCGCCATCGCGGCCTTTTTCGGCATGTCGAACCGGCTGGTGAACGCGGGCGACATCCGGCCAAACGACGAATTCTACATGCTGGGCCGCAACTGATGGCCGAACTTTCCGCCGTACCCGACACCCGCCGCGAGGCGTTACAGGGTCATGCCGCGATGTTGCTGTTTTCGGCCGCCATCGCGGGCTCTTTCTCGCTTGGGGCGCGGGCGGCGAATCTGATCGACCCGGCGGCAATCTCGGCCGCCCGCTTTGCCATTGCCGCCGGGGTGATCGGCGGCATCGTCATGGCCGGCCCCGGCATTCAGCGCGCCGCCTTTCGCGCACCATGGCGCTATCTGGTGCTTGGTGGATTGTTTGCGGCCTATTTCGTCCTGATGTTCGAGGGGCTCAAGACCGCGCCCCCCATCTCGGCCGCCGTGGTCTTTACGCTGACGCCGCTGATGGCTGCGGGTTTTGGCTGGCTATTGGTGCGCCAACGCCTGACGGGACGCATTGCGACAGCGCTGGCGTTGGGGGCGGCTGGGTCGCTTTGGGTGATTTTTCGCGGCGATCTTCAGGCGCTGATGCGGCTTGAGCTCGGCCGGGGCGAGGCGATCTATCTGATCGGCTGCGCAGCCCACGCGCTATACACGCCGATGGTGCGGCGGCTGAACCGGGGGGAAAGCGCGCTCGTCTCGACCTTTGCCACGCTGTTTGCAGGGGGGATCTTGCTGCTTATCTGGGGGGCGCCTGCAATCTTGCATACTGACTGGGCGCATCTGCCGCTGATCGTCTGGGTGACGCTGTTCTATGTGGCGATCTTTGCCAGCGCCCTTACGACGGTGCTGGTCCAGTTCGCCGCCATGCGCCTGCCCTCATCCAAGGTGCTTGCCTATACCTATCTGACCCCGATCTGGGTCATCGGGGTCGAGGCGGTCCTGACCCATCAGATGCCGCCGCCCGTCGTCCTGCCCGGAGTGCTGGCAACCGTCGCCGCCCTTTTGCTGCTGCTCAAGGACTGACAACAGCCCCGCAAGGCCGCCCTTTCAGGCGGCCGCCTCTGCGGGTTCGACCAGGGCGACGATATCCATCATGATCCGGTTCAGCTCAAAATCCTTGGGCGTATAGACGCGCGCGACGCCCATCTCCAAAAGCTTTGCCGCGTCATCCTCGGGGATAATGCCGCCGACCACCACCGGAACATGGGCAAGGCCAGCCGCGCGCATCCGCTCCATCAGCTCTTCGATCAACGGCAGGTGACTGCCCGAAAGGATCGACAGGCCGACGACATGGGCCTGATCCTGCGCAGCGCGGGTCACGATCTGTTCGGGGGTCAGGCGGATACCCTCATAGGTGATGTCCATGCCGCAGTCACGGGCGCGGAAGGCAATCTGCTCGGCACCGTTCGAATGACCGTCAAGACCGGGCTTGCCGACCACGAACTTCAGCCTGCGGCCAAGGCGGCGGCTGACAGCATCAACCGCCTCGCGGATCGGCTCCAGCCCCTCGGTCCGGTTCGAGGGGCTTGCCGATACGCCGGTCGGGGCACGGTATTCGCCGTGAACCTGACGCATCACCGCCGCCCATTCGCCGGTAGTCGCCCCAGCCTTGGCAGCGGCAATCGAGGGCGGCATCACATTCTGGCCCCTCTGCGCGGCATCGCGCAGCGCGGCGAGGGCGGCCTCGACGGCCCCCTCGTCGCGGGCCTCGCGCCATGCTTTCAGCCGGGCTATCTGTTCCTGTTCGACCGCCGGATCGACGATCATGATCCCGCCATCCCCGGCCGTCAGCGGCGAAGGCTCACCCTGTTGCCAACGGTTGACGCCCACGACCACCGTCTCATTCGCCTCGATCCGGTTCAGCCGTTCGGCATTCGATTCAACCAGCCGCGATTTCATATATTCGATCGCGGCGATCGCACCGCCCATCTCATCCAGCGTCGCAAGCTCTGCCCGGGCGCCCGCCTTCAGTTCGTCGACCTTGGCAGCGATCACGGGGTTGCCGTCGAATAGATCGCCATATTCCAGCAGGTCTGTCTCATAGGCAACGATCTGCTGCATCCGCAGCGACCATTGCTGATCCCACGGCCGCGGCAGACCCAGCGCCTCGTTCCATGCGGGCAACTGCACGGCACGGGCGCGGGCGTTTCTGGACAGCACCACCGCCAGCATCTCAAGCAGGATGCGATAGACGTTGTTTTCCGGCTGCTGCTCGGTCAGCCCCAGCGAGTTTACCTGCACACCATAGCGAAAGCGGCGGTATTTCTCGTCCTCGATGCCGTAACGCTCGCGGCAGATCTCATCCCACAGCTCGGTAAAGGCGCGCATCTTGCACATTTCGGTCACGAAACGGATGCCCGCGTTGACGAAAAAGCTGATGCGCCCGACCATCGCCGGAAAGTCCTGCGGCGCGACCTTGGTTTTCAGATCGTCCAGCACCGCGATACCGGTGGCCAGCGCATAGGCCAGTTCTTGTTCAGGCGTCGCCCCAGCCTCTTGCAGGTGGTAAGAGCAGACGTTCATCGGGTTCCATTTGGGCAGATGTTTCGCCGTATAGGCCGCCACATCCGTAATCATCCGAAGCGAGGGTTTCGGCGGGCAGATATAGGTCCCGCGCGACAGGTACTCTTTGATGATGTCGTTCTGCACCGTGCCTTGCAGACGCGAGATATCGGCCCCCTGCTCTTCGGCCACCGCGATGTAAAGCGACAGCAGCCAGGGCGCGGTCGCATTGATGGTCATCGAAGTATTCATCTGCTCCAGCGGGATCTGGTCGAAAAGCATCCGCATATCGCCCAGATGACAGATCGGAACACCGACCTTGCCGACCTCGCCCCGCGCCAGAACGTGGTCACTGTCATAGCCGGTCTGGGTCGGCAGGTCGAAAGCCACCGACAGACCAGTCTGCCCCTTGGCCAGGTTGGTACGATACAGTGCATTGGATTTCTCGGCGGTCGAATGGCCCGCATAGGTGCGGAAAAGCCAGGGTTTGTCTTTCTCGGCCACGATCTGCCCCCGAAATAATATTACGACTGACGGATGGATAGCGTAACAATCGTGCCCGGTCAATTCGCCGCATCGCAGAGATCGAAAGATGGCACATGACGAGGCATTCCGCCTGAAATTGCCGCAAACCGCTGCATACGGCCGCGCAATCGTACCGTCACCCGTACGATGCAGATGCAGAACCAGCCCGGCATGCTCTGCTGAAAGCTGATCTTTCGGCGGTTCTATACGGCTGAGGGTGATCGCAGGAGCAATCGTCGGATCAGCGTCCGCCGCGTCGCAGCAGATGAAATCCGTTACGACAGATTATTACAAATTCTTCATCAGGAATATTGCAATATTGCGCAACCGCCCTTACAACCAGCCTCACAACCCGCGCTGATTCTGCGCCGCGGCGGAAAGGCTGGCGCAAGGAAGCGGCAAGAGAGGAATGTGACATGGCCCTGGACCAACCGACCCCCATCGCGCCCTATGACGCGCCGGAAAAGGACCTTTACGAGATCGGCGAAATGCCGCCTCTGGGTTATGTGCCCAAGCAGATGTATTCCTGGGCCATCCGCCGTGAACGCCATGGCGAACCCGACAAAGCCATGCAGATCGAAGTCGTCGACACCCCCAGCATCGACAGCAACGAGGTGCTGGTCCTCGTGATGGCGGCAGGCGTCAACTACAACGGCATCTGGGCCTGCCTCGGCGTGCCGATCAGCCCCTTTGACGGCCATGGCGCGCCCTATCACATCGCTGGCTCGGACGCTGCGGGGATCGTCTGGAAGGTTGGCGACAAGGTCAAACGCTGGAAAGTCGGGGATGAGGTCGTCATCCACTGCAACCAGGACGACGGCGATGACGAGCATTGCAACGGCGGCGATCCGATGTTTTCGCCCAGCCAGCGCATCTGGGGCTATGAAACCCCGGACGGCAGCTTTGCTCAGTTCACCCGCGTTCAGGCCCAGCAGCTGATGCCCCGCCCGCGCCATCTGACCTGGGAGGAATCGGCCTGCTACACGCTGACCCTTGCCACCGCCTACCGCATGCTCTTTGGGCATGAACCACATGAGCTGAAACCGGGCATGAACGTGCTGGTCTGGGGCGCCTCGGGCGGGCTCGGCAGCTTTGCCATTCAGCTGATCAACACCGCTGGCGCCAATGCCATCGGCGTGATCTCGGATGAGGACAAGCGCGATTTCGTCATGAGCCTGGGGGCCAAAGGCGTCATCAACCGCAAAGAGTTCAAGTGCTGGGGTCAGCTGCCAAAGGTGAACACCCCTGAATATAAGGAATGGTTCAACGAGGCCCGCCGCTTTGGCAAGGCGATCTGGGACTTTACCGGCAAGGGCAACAACGTCGACATCGTTTTTGAACACCCAGGGGAGGCGACTTTCCCGGTCTCGACCTTCGTCTGCAAAAAGGGCGGCATGGTCGTGATCTGTGCCGGGACCTCGGGCTTTAACTGCACTTTTGACGTCCGCTACCTCTGGATGCACCAAAAGCGCCTGCAGGGCAGCCATTTCGCCCATCTGAAACAAGCATCCGAGGCCAACCGCCTGATGCTGGAACGCCGGCTCGATCCCTGTATGTCCGAGGTCTTTCCCTGGGCCGAGATCCCGCAGGCGCATGTGAAAATGCTGCGCAACGAACACAAGCCCGGCAATATGGCGGTACTGGTCCAGGCCCCGGTGACCGGCCTGCGCACCTTTGAGGACGCGCTTGAGGCGGGGCGCCGCTGACCCCGACCCTTGCGCATTCGGACCGTCCGGCGAGTGGAGGCGCCGGGCGGTCCTTTCTGTTTTGCGGGCGCCATTTGTCTGCGCAGACTGTCTCTGCCCTGTCAGCAGGCAGATGCGATTCGTCTTAAATCCTGATATTTTTGAATTTCCTGTCGCATAGATCGATCACTTCGCCGAAAATTTCGGCATTTTGCCTAACTTTTACCCTTCCCCCATTCAAACTGCCTGAAGCTTGCGCTAAGGAGCCGTCCGACCCCAAGGGAAGGATTCCGCGACATGCCGCAAATCGACGACAAGCTTGCTCCAATCTATGAAGAAGTGGTCCGCCGCAACGCGGGCGAGCCTGAATTCCATCAAGCTGTGCGCGAGGTTCTGGAAAGCCTTGGCCGTGTTGTCGCCAAGCGTCCCGATTACCTTGAGGACGCGCTGATCGAACGCATCTGCGAGCCCGAGCGTCAGATCATCTTTCGCGTGCCGTGGACCGACGACAAGGGCCGGGTTCAGATCAACCGCGGCTTTCGCGTCCAGTTCAGCTCGGCTATGGGTCCCTACAAGGGTGGCCTGCGCTTCCACCCTTCGGTGAACGTCGGCATCATCAAGTTCCTGGGCTTTGAGCAGATCTTCAAGAATGCGCTGACCGGCCTGCCCATCGGTGGCGGAAAAGGCGGCTCGGACTTTGATCCAAAAGGCCGTTCGGATGGCGAAGTCATGCGCTTTTGCCAAAGCTTCATGACCGAGCTTTACCGCCACCTTGGCGAATATACTGACGTGCCTGCAGGCGATATCGGCGTTGGGGCGCGCGAGATCGGCTATATGTTCGGCCAGTATAAGCGGCTGACCAACCGCTATGAGGCCGGCGTGTTGACCGGCAAGGGCCTGTTCTATGGCGGCTCTCTGGCCCGCAAAGAGGCGACCGGCTACGGCAATACCTATTTCACGCAGGCCATGCTGCGCACCGGCGGCACCGATTTCGACGGCAAGCGCGTCGTCGTCTCGGGCTCGGGCAATGTCGCGATCTACACCATCGAAAAGGTGCAGGAATTCGGCGGCAAGGTCATCGCCTGCTCGGACAGCTCGGGCTATATCGTGGACGAAGCCGGGATCGACCTTGAACTTCTCAAGGAAATCAAAGAGGTGCGCCGCGCCCGTATCTCGCAATACATCCGCGTGAAGGGCGAGGGCAACGGTGCCTATTTCGTGAAATCCGGCGAAGGCTCGATCTGGGACGTGGCTTGCGACGTCGCCATGCCCTCGGCCACCCAGAACGAGCTGACCGGCAAGGACGCAACCAGGCTGATCCGCAACGGCGTTATCGCTGTCGGCGAAGGCGCGAACATGCCCTGCACGCCCGAAGCAATCCGCACCTTCCAGCAGGCCGGCGTCAAGTTCGGCCCCGGCAAGGCCGCAAATGCCGGCGGCGTCGCGACTTCGGCGCTGGAGATGCAGCAAAATGCATCGCGTGATCGCTGGACCTTCGAGCAGACCGAATCGCGTCTGGCCACGATCATGCGCGACATTCATGACAGCTGCTACACCACCGCCGAGGAATTCGGCGCGCCCGGCGACTATGTCATCGGCGCGAATATCGCGGGCTTTATCCGCGTGGCCGAGCCAATGCGCGCTTTTGGCGTAATCTGATCCTGCGGTGCGGGCCGGGATCCTTCCGGCCCGCCTGCTTGCCAGCCCGGTACGCGACCGCTAATCGGCGGGAATGTTATTTTCTACGGGTTGCCACCAGTTATGCTGATCTTCATCAAGCCTCGCATCGTGCTACTGTCGGTCCCAAAGACCGGCACCACGGCCCTGGAAGAGGCGCTCGCCCCCAAGGCCGAGATCGTCCTGCGCACCCGGCCCGAGATCAAGCATCTGAACCTGAAACAGTATCGCGCACGCATCCGCCCCCTGCTCGCCCCTCTGGGCAATCCCGAGTTCCAGACCGTCGCTGTGATCCGCGAGCCGCTGGAATGGCTGCGCAGCTGGTATCGCTTTCGGGCCCGCGACACGCTGATCGGTCATCCCAACAGTACCGCCCATATCAGCTTTGAACGTTTCGCCGCCGATTACCTGCTGGAAATGGACAACCGCCCCGCCTATGCCCGGCTCGGTCGGCAATCCGACCTGCTGACCGACCAACAGGGCAATATCGCTGTCGATTACATCTTCCGTTATGAGGCCATGCCCGCACTGACGGAATTCCTGTCACGGCGGCTGGAGACGCCAATCCGGCTGCCACGCCGCAATGTCTCGCCCACAGCCGTGACCGAGCTTGAGCCCGAAACCGAGGTCAGGCTGCGCGAAACCCTGTCGCGCGACTATCAGATCTGGCAGGCCGCGCGTCAGACGCCGTAAAGCGCCTTTGCCCGATCTTCAAAGGCACGGACGATGCGCGACATCGCCTCGCCAAAGACGACGCCGATCACTTTGCCCAGCACGGCGTTGCGGAACTCGAAATCGACAAAGAAATCGACACGGCAGCCGCCTTCGGGCAGGTCGGCAAAGGCCCAGCCGCTGCGCAGATATTTGAACGGCCCGTCCAGATATTCGGTGTCGATGCGCTTATCCTGCGGCCACAGCGTGACGCGAGAACCGAATCGCTCGCGAAAGACCTTGAAGCTGATGACCAGATCGGCCTCGACCACCTCGCTGCCCGGCGCCCCCGGCCTGCGTGAGCGGATACGGGCGGCGGTATTCCATGGCAGGAACTGCGGGTACCTTTCGATATCGGCCACCAGTGCATACATCTGGTCGGCGGTATAAGGTAGATTTCGGCTGTCGCTGTGCTGAGGCAAGGCTCGTCCCGGGACGTATTCGAATTTCGGCGCAGCACTAGCAGGGAAAGGGACACATGAACAACCTCATCTGGCTGATCCGGGCGTCACGTTGGGCGCGTAATCCGCCCAGTGCCCGCATGGTCAAGCTGGTGTTCGCCGTCATCGCCCTTGGTCTGGTGATCGCGGGGCTGGAATATTTCGGCCTTTGGCCCGACTGGGCAACGACCGAACGGCCGCGCGGCATCCATTTGCAGCGCCCGTAAGGCGCGGCACTGCCGCGCCCTTTGATCCCGGCGCGCCCCGCCAGCTTACAGCCCTGCCGCAGCAAAGGTGTCGCATTGCGCCATCTGCCCCGAGGCAAAGCCGCGCTTGAACCAGGTCTGGCGCTGTTCGGCCGAACCATGGGTAAAGGCGTCCGGCACCGGCGCGCGTCCGGCCTTTTCCATCAGCGTATCATCGCCCACCGCAGCGGCAGCGTTGATCGCCTCGGCAATATCGCCGTCATCAATGCTGTTGAATTGCTGGCTGGCGTGATGGGCCCAGACACCGGCGAAACAGTCGGCCTGCAACTCGGTCAGCACCGAAATGCGGTTTGCCTGGGCCTGCCCGCTTTGCTGACGCGCCTGCATGGTCTGGCTAAGGATCCCCAGCTGGTTCTGGACATGGTGGCCGATCTCATGAGCGATGACATAGGCATAGGCGAAATCTCCGCCCGCCTGCATGCGCTGGCTCATGACGCGGAAAAAGTCGGTGTCCAGATACACCTTGCGGTCGTTCGGGCAATAGAACGGTCCCATCGCCGCCGAAGCACCACCGCAAGCCGATTGCACCGCGCCCGAGAACATCACAAGCGATGGCTGAACGTAGTCAGTCCCCGCCTGCCGGGGCAGGACCGAGGCCCAGACCTCTTCGGTATCGGCAAGCACGACCGAAACGAACTGGCCGATCTCCTGCTCTTCCTGGGTCAGTTCACGCGGCTCGGTTGACTGGCCGCCCTGATCAATCGCTCCGACGATGGGTGAGATGTCGATGCCGAAGAAATAGCCCACGGCAAGCACTACCAGCACGCCGACCACACCCATGCCGCCGGCAGTACCGGCCCGGCCCATGCTGCGCCGGTCCTCGACATTCCTGCTGCCGCGTCTGCCCCGCCATTCCATCGAGCATTCCTCCCATCGCGATGCGCTGCTCACGCCAAGGTTACTGCAACCCCGGCCATGCACAACACCGACGTGGGGTTGACAGTTCCGGCCTGCCCCCGCAGCACAGGGACCGCAGCGGCAAGGGGCGGGACATGTTCGACTGGGTGGTTTCGACGATCGAAAGCTGGGGCTATCTTGGCGTGTTCGTGCTGATGGTGGCCGAGCATATCTTTCCCCCCATCCCGTCCGAGGTAATCATGCCGCTGGCCGGTTTCCTGGCCGCAAGCGGACGTATGTCGCTGACCCTGACCATCGTGACCGGCACGCTTGGTTCGGTTCTGGGTACCATGATCTGGTATTGGATCGGCCTGTGGTTCGGAGAAGAGCGGCTCAAGCGTTTTGCCGCGCGCCATGGGCGGCTGCTGACGCTGTCACCTTCGGACATTGATGCGGCGCATGACTGGTTCCAGCGTCACGGCGCGATGACGGTATTTTTCGGCCGCATGATCCCGGCAATCCGCACACTTATTTCAGTTCCGGCCGGGCTTGCCCGGATGCCGATGTGGAAATTCCTGATCTATACGGTGATCGGCAGCGCGTTGTGGACCGGAGTACTGACCTTTGCCGGGCTGATGCTGCATGAAAACTATGTGCTCGTCGGCGATTACATCGACCCGCTGTCCAAACTGGTCGTGATCGCCGTGGTGGTGGTCTATCTCTATCGCGTGATCACCTGGAAACCGCATTGAGATCACGCAATTGGCACTTGCCGGGCAAGCGTGGCGGCCCTAACCCAAGCGCATGAGCGAAGTATCAAGCAAACAGATCGCCGTGACCGCCGCCGCAGGTTCTGCCGCGCTGCTGGCCGCCGCGCTGACCTTTCAGATGCTCGGCTATGCGCCTTGCGAGCTTTGCATCCTGCAACGCTGGCCGCATCTTGTGGCTGCAATCGTCGGCGTGCTGATCTGGTGGCTGGGCTGGAAACGCTGGCTGGCCGCGCTGGGGCTGATCGCTGCGCTTTGCGCCACCGGCTTTGCGATTTATCACGCCGGGGTCGAGCTGAAGCTGTGGCTGGGACCGCAGCATTGCTCGGGCGGCGTGGCGGGGCTGGCGACGCTCTCGACTCAGGACCTGCTGACCGCGCTGGAGGCGGCGCCGGTCGTGCGCTGCGACGAAGTAAGCTGGAGCTTGTTCGGCATCTCGATGGCGGGCTGGAACGCGATCTGCTCGGCGCTGCTTTCGGCGCTGTGGCTGGTGTCGGTCCGGGGTCGCAGCCGGGTGAAAGGCATCGCTTAAGGCAGGGAATCGCCCAGTAAAGGCCGCGTCAAGATTGCACCCAAGGCAGGTATGGGATAGACCCGTTACCAACAAGATCTTGAGGTTTTCCCGTGGCCGACACCCCTGAAAACGACGACGATACCCCCGAAGCCGGCTCGCCCGAGCGTGCGGTGATGGCCCATGACGGTCCGGTGATCGACATCGCGCATGAAATGCGCTCGTCCTATCTGGACTATGCCATGTCGGTTATCGTCAGCCGGGCGATTCCCGATCTGCGCGACGGGCTCAAGCCCGTGCACCGCCGCGTGCTGTTTGCGATGCACGAAACCGGCAACACCCATGACAAACCCTATCGCAAATCGGCCCGCCCGGTTGGCGATACGATGGGTAAATATCACCCGCATGGCGACGCCTCGATCTATGACGCCTTGGTGCGGATGGCTCAGCCGTTTTCAATGTCGCTGCCGCTGCTGGACGGTCAGGGCAATTTTGGCAGCATGGACGGCGACAGCCCGGCAGCCATGCGCTATACCGAAGTGCGGATGGCCAAGCCTTCGGCCTATCTGCTGATGGATATCGACAAGGATACAGTCGATTTTCAGGACAACTATGACGGCAAGGACCGTGAGCCGACCGTCCTGCCGGCGCGCTTTCCCAACATGCTGGTCAATGGCGCGGGCGGCATCGCCGTTGGCATGGCGACCAACATCCCGCCCCACAACCTGGGCGAAGTGGTCGATGCAACGCTGGCGCTGATCGAGAACCCCGACCTGCCGACCGAGCGTCTGCTGGAAATCGTCCCCGGCCCGGACTTCCCGACCGGCGGCCTGATCCTTGGCCGCGCGGGCGCACGCAAGGCCTATCTTGAAGGCCGCGGCAGCATCATCGTGCGCGCCAAGACCCGGATCGAGGAAACCCGCGCCGGTCGTCAGGCGATCATCCTTGATGAGATCCCCTATCAGGTCAACAAGGCGGGGCTGATCGAAAAGATCGCCGAGCTTGCCAAGGAAAAACGCATCGAGGGCATCGCTCATGTGCAGGACGAATCCGACCGCGTCGGCGTCCGCGTGGTGATTGAGCTAAAGCGCGATGCCACGGCCGAGGTCGTGCTGAACCAGCTGTTCCGTTTTACCCCGATGCAGACAAGCTTTGGCGCCAACATGCTGGCGCTGAACGGCGGTCGGCCTGAACAGCTGACACTGCGCGATTTCCTGACCCACTTCATTGCATTCCGCGAAGAGGTCGTCGCCCGCCGCACCGCCTATGAGCTGCGCAAGGCGCGCGAACGCGCCCATGTGCTGTGCGGACTTGCCGTGGCCGTGTCGAATGTCGATGAGGTGGTTGCGACGATCCGCAGTTCGGCCGATGCGGCCGAGGCGCGTGAACGGCTGATGACCCGCCGCTGGCCCGCCCGGGAAATCGTCGAATATCTGAAGCTGATCGACGACCCGCTGCATCCGGTGAACGAAGACGGGACCTACAACCTGTCCGAGGCCCAGGCCCGCGCCATTCTGGAACTGCGCCTGCAGCGCCTGACCCAGCTTGGCGTGCAAGAGGTTACGGATGAGCTGAAATCGCTGGCCGAATCAATCCGGGATTTCCTGGCCATCCTCGCCTCGCGCGAAAGGATCATGGATATCATCTCGGACGAACTGCGCGAGGTAAGAGAGCTTTTCGCCGTACCGCGCCGGACCGAGATCACCGACTGGGCTGGCGATCTGGACGACGAGGACCTGATCGAGCGCGAGGATATGGTCGTCACCATCACCTCGGGCGGCTATATCAAACGTACCGCTCTGGCCGAATTCCGTGCTCAACGGCGCGGCGGCAAGGGCCTGTCGGGCATGGCCACAAAAGAAGATGACGTCGTTACCACGCTCTTTGTCGCCAATACCCACACCGAGCTGTTGTTCTTTACCACCGATGGCATGGTCTATCGGATGAAGTGCTGGCGCCTGCCCCTGGGCGGACGGACCTCGAAGGGCAAGGCGATCGTCAACATCCTGCCGATTCAGCCCGGGGTATCAATCGCGGCACTGATGCCGGTCGATGCACCTGAAAAGGATTGGGAAGATTATCAGGTGGTCTTTGCCACATCCGAAGGTGATGTGCGCCGCAACGCCCTGTCCGATTTTGCCAATGTCATGCGCAACGGCAAGATCGCCATGCGCCTGCCCGAGGGGGTCGAGTTGATCGGTGCACGCATGGCGACCGAGAATGACGATGTCATGCTGGTGACCGCCGCCGGCCGGGCGATCCGCTTCCCGACCACTGATGTCCGGGTGTTCAAAGGCCGCGATTCCACGGGTGTCCGCGGCATCCGGCTGGCCGAAGGCGACCGTGTGGTCAGCATGTCGGTCATCCGCCATTTCGAGGCCGATCCTGCCGAACGTGCCGCCTATCTGAAGATGCGCCGCGCTGTCGAAGGCGCACTGGACGATGGCGCCGAGGCCGATGAGGACGAAGATCACGTCGCCGAAACCGCGATCAGCCAGGAACGCTATGCCGAAATGTCTGCGGCCGAAGATCTGATCCTGACCATCACTTCGCGTGGATCGGGCAAGATCAGCTCGTCCCACGACTATCCTGTGCGCGGACGTGGCGGTCAGGGCGTCATGGCGATGGACAAAGCGATGCGCGGCGGGCCTCTGGTCGCAAGCTTCCCGGTCGAACGGGACGATCAGATCATGCTGGCAACCTCGACCGGTCAGTCGATCCGTGTGCCTGTCGATCAAATCAGCTTCCGTTCACGTTCTGCCGGCGGCGTACGCGTGTTTAACACCGCTTCGGATGAAGAAGTGGTTTCTGTTGCCCGTATCGCCGAGAATGGCGAGGATGATGCCGAGGCCTGAGGCGACAGCCCCGGGCCGTGACCGGCGCGCATCCGCGCGGACCATCGCCGGCAATGTGAGGACAGCGGATTGAACAGGCGGGATTCGAATCTGGCCGTGCGGCTGCAGACCGGTTTTCTGGGCGTGATCGCCTTTGGCCTGATCCTGTTTTTGCTGGTACAGGCGCGCTTTATCCTGATCTGCCTTGTCCTTGCGATTATCATTTTTTCGCTGACAAGCGATGCGATCTCTGCCTTTGCCCGGCTGAAGGTGCCCAACTGGCTGGCAACCACGCTGGCGCTGATTGCCATTGCCATCGGCCTGCTTTGGGCCGCGACCGCAGTGGTGGCGCAGGTGAACGAAGTCGTCTCGATCTCAATTACCTACGCCGACCGGGCACAGGTTGCACTGGCACGGCTAAGCCAGGAATGGGGCCCGAATGTGCAAGAGGCGATCGGCACCTTCATGGGCAATATCGACTTTGCGGGCTGGTTGCGGTCAGCTGCGGCGCAGGCATCAAACCTGATTTCGGGCTCGGTCCTGATCCTGACCTTTGTCGGCTTCATGTTCAGTGAACGGATCTGGTTTCCCATCAAGATCGAGCGCCTGACCGGAGATCCGACCCGCGCCCAGCAGGTGCTTGAGACCGTTCACAAGATCATGCGGCGCGTGAACCGCTATCTGGTCGTCAAGGCGGCAATCAGCGCGGTCACTGCGATGCTGATCTGGGCGATCTTTCGCATCGAAGGGCTCGAACTCGCCGGCGCGGTCGCCATGCTGACTTTCATCCTGAACTTCATCCCGACGCTGGGTTCGATCATCGCCACGGTGATCACCTTTGCCATGGTGCTGGCGCAGACCGGGGACCCTGCAACCACCCTGACCGTCGGCGGCCTGACGGTTGCGGTTCAGTTCATCATCGGCAATGTCTTCGACCCCATGCTGTTGGGACAGACGCTGCGGCTTTCGTCATTCGGGATCGTGCTGTCTCTGGCTTTCTGGGGAGTGATCTGGGGAATCGCCGGTACCTTCCTTGCCGTGCCGATCATGGTCGCGATCATGATCGTCTGCGCCCAGATCCCATGGTTGCGCCCTGTAGCGATCATGCTGTCGCAAGAGGGCCTGCCCGAGCAAGAGCCGACAACCCGCCTGCGCCGCTAACCCCTCACGCGGGGTTATGACAGCTCGGCCCCTTCTTCATGCTGTTCATGAACAAAGATGTCCCGCGCAGGCCGGGTGCTGCCCGGCAGGACGATGCCGTTTTCGGCAAAGCGTTGCAGGATCTGATGGTTGATTTCCGACACGACGCCTGTGCCGCCGTTGATATCGGCCAGAATGGCGCGCAGCTCAAAATTCAGGCCGTCGGCGGTGATACCGCGCAGCATCACGGCGGGGGCCGGATTGACCAGCACGGTCGGTTGATCCTCGGCAATTTCGCGCAGAATTTCGGCGACCTGACGACTGTCAGAGCCATGGGCGACCGTCACCGGAACCACAATCCGTCCGGCCAGGCTGCCACGCGTCCAGTTCGTCACCGGCTGGGTAATCAGGTTCGAGTTCGGCACGATAACCTGCGTGCGGTCAAAGGTCTCGATCTGCGTCGCGCGCACCGCCATGCGGCGAACGATACCCTGCTGGCCGCCAACTTCGATCCAGTCTCCAACCGCGATCGGGCGCTCGACCAGCAGGATGATGCCCGAGACGAAGTTTGACACCACCTGCTGCATACCGAAACCGATACCGACGGACAGGGCACCGGCGACAAAGGCCAGCGAGGTCAGGTCGATCCCCGCCGAAGTGACAGCAAAAACCGCCGCCAGCGCCACCCCGACATAGCCAATGATTGAGGTGACGGCGTTCTGCCCCCCGGCATCCAGCCGCGTCTTGGGCAGGATCGAGCTGCGGAACGCGCCCTGCACAAAGCCGGTCAGCGAATAGCCGACCGCAAAGACAATCAGGAATGTCAGAATCGCCATTGGCGACAGGCGCACGCCACCAAAGGAAAAGCCCTGCTGGGCCTTGGTCCATGCCTCGACCAGATCGCTTGGGCGCGCGCCCCAGATCAGCGCGAACAGCGGCAAGGACAGCAAGATCAGCGCAAAGCCGAACAGCACCGGCATCAGCGCATCGCGCGCCGACTGGTCGCCGCCCTTGGCCATGGCGTAAAAGTCGGCAATGAAGTCCTGCAGGATGATCAGCAGCCCGACCAGCGCCAGCGTCCGCACCAGCGCCCAAAGCATGGCGTTCCCGGCAGTGACATAGCCCAGAGCCACCAGAACCGGCGTTGCCAGCGCGATCACCCGGCCAACCATGGTCAGGAAGTTCACCACCCGAATGCGATAATCCGGGGCGGCAGAGGCTTCATTCATCCGCAGGCCACGCAGCACGGTGCATAGGCGGAAAAGACAGAACGCCCCGAACAGCACCAGCAGGAAATGCCAGACCCCGGCCGAAGCCTCGCTGATACGTTGGGGCACGGTGTTGGTGTCATTCTGGCTGTTAAAGCCCGACAGAGGCAGGATCGTCCGCGAGAATAGCTGGTGCAGCGCAAGTGCGGCCGACAGAAGCGTGGCGCGGGCACGGGCCTTGGCGCGGCGCTCTTCGCTCATTGGCAGGGGGGGCTGACCAGCGGTGTCGGCGGTTGGGAACAGCCGCCGCGCCAGCCAGACGCCACCAAAGAACGACAGCCCCGCCGCCGGGATCGAGCGCAGAAGCGGCATCCCCCAGTCATCGACCAGATCGGTTGAGGCCACCGCGGCGGCCACCAAAATCACCCCGATCAGCGGAATGGCGATCTGTCCCAGCGAGACGCCAAAGATCAGCGCCGCGCGAGACCGCTCGCTCGCCCGCGCCGACAGTCGCGAAGGCAATGAATCGACCCAGCGCCGTCCCTGCGACAAAAGCAGCAGCGCAACCAGCAGCAGTCCACCGATCAGCGGCAGTCGTTGGGTAAAGCCCGACATGCCCCCTGTACTGTCCCAACGGCTATGCGCCTCGTCATAGATCTGGGTCGCGACATGGGCAGCTTCGGCAACCGCAGGGGTCCAGTTCGCCGGGTTGATCGGCGCCGGTGTCTTGCGGATCAGGGCGAAATTCTGGCGAGCGCGCAATGTCTGGTCGATCTGCGCGACGATGCCATCAGCCCGACCATAGGCCTCGACCGCTTGCAAGCCCGGCGCCTGCAACGCCGCAAGCTGTTCGTTCAGTTCCTTGCGGCGAGCGGCGATTTCCTCGGATTCCGTCTCACCCTCGGCCGGGGCTGGGCCCAGGGCTGCGATCTGATCCTTAAGCGTGGCGATGCGGGTGGCGTTAACACCCTGCCCCGCCTTGAGCTTTTCCCGCCACTTGACCACCTCGTCGCGGATGGTCTGCAACCTCGCATCATTGGCCGAGCCGGATTCAAGGATCTGCTCGGCCTGTTCGGCAAGCTTGTTCCAGGCAACAAGATCCGGTGCCTCCTGCTCTTGCTGAGCAAAGGCAGGGGAACACAGGATCAGAAACAGCGCGACAATAAAGGACGTCAGGCGGGACATTGCGCAGGTCAATCCTGATAGACCTCGGGCAGGTTGGCGGGCTTGCGGCCCATCCACTCTGGCACCGGCAGCGCCTTGGCGCGCAAGAAGTCCGGGTTGAACAGCTTGGTCTGGTAACGCGTGCCATAGTCGCAAAGCACGGTGACGATCGTGTGCCCCGGCCCCATTTCGCGGGCCATGCGGATTGCCCCGGCGACGTTCACGCCGGACGAGCCGCCAAGGCACAGCCCCTCATGCTCCAGCAGATCAAAGATCACCGGCAGAGCCTCGGAATCGGGGATGCGATACGAGAAATCGGGGGTGAAACCTTCGAGGTTCGCGGTAATGCGGCCCTGACCGATCCCCTCGGTAATAGAAGAGCCGGGGGATTCGAACTTGCCCTCGGTGTAAAAACTGTGAAGTGCTGCGCCTTCGGGATCGGCCAGACCGATCTTGACCCCTTTGGGTTGCAGCGCCATGGCCACACCCGCCAGCGTCCCACCCGAGCCGACCGCACAGATGAACCCGTCCACGCGCCCGCCGGTCTGCTCCCAAATCTCGGGCCCGGTGGTTTCCAGATGCGCCTGCCGGTTGGCGGTATTGTCAAACTGATTGGCCCAGATCGCGCCGTTCGGTTCGGTCCGCGCCAGCTCTTCGGCCAAACGGCCAGAGTAGCGCACATAGTTATTAGGGTTCTTGTAGGGCTGCGCCGGCACCTCGACCAGTTCGGCACCTGCAAGACGCAGCATGTCCTTTTTCTCCTGGCTCTGCGTCTCGGGGATGACGATGACCGAGCGGAAGCCCATCGAGGCTCCGACCAGGGCCAGGCCGATACCGGTGTTGCCGGCCGTACCCTCGACAATTGTGCCGCCGGGTTTCAGCTCACCCCGGGCGACCGCGTCCTTGATGATGTAAAGCGCGGCGCGATCCTTGACCGACTGGCCCGGGTTCATGAACTCGGCCTTGCCCAGAATCTCGCAGCCGGTCTCTTCCGAGGCGCGGCGTAGCCGGATCAGGGGAGTGTTGCCGATGGCAGAGGCGAGGTCAGGGCAGATGCGCATGGGCTTGGCCTTTCGCAGGATGTTCCCGCCCGGTTATACGCTGCCCCTCGACGGCGGCAACCCCGGCTGGGCCTTTGCGGGCTCGTCAAGCCCCAGTTCGCGGCGGATCTCGTCATGGCGCAGCTCAAGCCACAGCGCAAGATTCAGCAAGGGCCCGTTACGGATCTCGCCCGCCAATGCCATGCGCGTCAGTTCCGCCCGGGGGATCAGATGCGAGCGGATATCCTCATCCTCGCTCGCAAGCCCGCCAAGACCGGCGATGTCATCGGGCAGATCAGCAATGCCGACATAGAGGTACAGATACTCGGCCATCGCGCCGGGGCTGGGATAATTATGTGGTGCGGGGATAAGGCGGGACATCTGAATACCGGTTTCCTCGACCGCTTCGCGGCGGGCGGCCTGTTCGGGCGTCTCTGCGGCATCGACGCGGCCCGCCACGGTCTCATAGAGCCAAGGCTGAGCATCGCCACGCGCGACTGGCCCGGCCCGCAACTGGTCGATCAGCATGACCCGATCGCGCACCGGGTCCCAGGGCAGGACCACGGTCGCATCGCCGGAAACAAAGACCGCCCGCAGCAGCGGTGGCGTCCAGTCGCCATCGTTGCGATGCTGGCGCAGACGGATCGCTTCGATCGAGAAATACTCAGCATAGGGTTCGTCGACCGAATCAATTCGCACCCGGTCAGCGGCAACGGGACCGACATGGGGCAGCGGCGGCGTCTCATCCGCCGCGCGCAGACGCGAGGCAACCCATGCGGCGATCATCGGCAGACGCTTGCGTATCGCCTCGGCCGGGCGTTCTGGCGGCAAAGCAAGCAGCCAGCCAGCCATGGCGGCGGCAAGCCTGGGCTGCCATTCTGGCCCATGATCAGCGGCATCACCGAGGCCAAACAGCTCCAGCCCGTGATGAAACTGGGGCACAAGCCCAAAGATCTGAGCATAGCGGCGCAGTTCTGGCGTCCACGGGCTTTTCCAAAGCGGCAAGCTATCCTTGCCAACCTCAAGCCGGGGCCAGCCGTTTAGCGTAATCCCCGCAAATCCGCCGCCCCTCAGCGTCCCTTGCAAAGGCTGGGCCTCAACCGCATCCGGAGCAAGACGAGCGCGCATCAGCGGATGGGCAAGCGGCCCGATCAACAATGGCATGGCGGTTGCTCCTTGCGCTTGTAAACACCTGCGGACCAGAGCATGACTGTCATCGTTTCGCCGGGCCGCGAAATTTTTCACGGTTTTGGCGCGAAGCCCCTTGCGCTTCAACCCCTGCCCGTCTAAATCGCCGCCACCACCCGAAAGCGCGGAGAGGTGCCGGAGTGGTCGAACGGGGCGGTCTCGAAAACCGTTGAGCCTTCACGGGTTCCGTGGGTTCGAATCCCACCCTCTCCGCCATTTCAGACCGCCTCTGGGCACGCCAATCGCCGCCCTTGATCGGCAATAAGCGTCTTCAGCTGCTCCGTTTTCGATCCCATGATGCGGATTGCGTCGTCGGCGACCTCGACGCGCTGCGTCAGGGCGCGCAGGTGATCCCGCCGATAGCCGCCTTCGTGGCCGCGAATGCGCTCCCGCGCGCGGCGCGCGAACCCTTCGATCATTGCAGGGCTAAGGGCGCTGTGACCGGGGCTTTCAAGCATAGCCTGCGCGCGGTCGGCATCGACTCGCGCCTGATCACGGATGACCTTGAGATCGGCTATCTCTCCTTGAGAGCGGGATCATCCAAGTCCGCAACGCCCACCTTGATGGCATCATAGAGCCGCTTGAGGCGCGATTCCGATTCGGTGGTCTGCCGCTGCAAAGACGCGATGTGTTCGCGGCGGCGCTCGGCCTGATCCTCGCCGCGGCCAAGGATGCTGCCAAGCAGCTTCTCCAGACGGGCGGGATCGAGCGTAAGCGGCGGCGGCACCGCACCTGCT